>NZ_PDJI01000003.1 GCF_002563695.1 Georgenia soli
CCGACCCGGTCTTCATCCGCACCGTGCGCGGGGTCGGCTACCGCATGGGGCCGGGCCGGTGAGGATCGCCCGGTGGGGCCTGGCGGCCCGGCTCCTCGCCGCGATCGTCGTGGTCGTCCTGGCGGGGTCGGCGACCGCCTGGGCGGTCGCCTCCGCGATCGGCCCGGCGGTCTTCCACCTCCACATCGAACAGTCCGGTACCTCCGACCCGGGCGTGGTGCGCCACTCCGAGGAGGCGTTCGCCACCGCCTCGGCCTACTCCCTCGGCCTGGCCCTGGCCGCAGCCCTGGCCACCTCCGTGCTGGTCAGCATCTTTCTCACACGGCGGATCGCACACTCGCTGGACCCGGTGCGCCAGGCCGCCGCGAAGGTTGCGGGCGGTGACTACTCCGCCCGCGTGCCCGAGGTCGGGATGGGAAACCGAGTTCGACGACCTGGCACGTTCGTTCAACACCATGGCCGAAGACCTGGGCCGCATCGAGCAGACCCGCACCCGCATACTCGGCGACCTCGCCACGAGATGCGCACCCCCGTGGCGACCCTCGACGGCTACCTCGAGGGCATCCAGGACGGCGTCGTACCGGTCGACGAGGAGACCCTCGCGATGCTGCGCGACCAGGTCTCCCGCCTGGCCCGCCTGGCCCAGGACATCTCCCTCGTCACCACCGCCGAGGAGGGCAGGCTCACGATGCACCGGCAACAGGTGCGTGTCGGTGCCCTCCTGGACGCCGCGCAGGCCCAGGCCGCCGCGCGGTACGCCGTCCGCGGGATCGACCTCGACGTCACCGCGTCGACATTGGTGCGCGAGACGGTGGTCTCGGCGGACGTGGACCGGATGGGCCAGGTGCTGACCAACCTCCTCGACAACGCCCTGCGGCACACCGCCGCGGGCGGACTCGTCGGCATCCACGCCAGCCGGGAAGGCGGGACCGTGCGGATCGAGGTCACCGACGACGGCGAGGGCATCGCCGCCGAGCACCTGCCGCACCTCTTCGAGCGGTTCTACCGGGCCGACACCGCTCGGGACCGCGCGCACGGCGGCTCGGGGATCGGCCTGGCGGTCACCCGGTCGATCGTGCGCTCCCACGGCGGGGAGGTCACCGCCACCAGCGCCGGAAAGGGTCAGGGAGCGGCGTTCACCGTCGAGCTCCCTGCGGCAGACGTGGCGTAGGGGCGGCCTGAGGCCGGTGCCGCTGCCGGCGGGCCGGGAAGATCGCGGAGACCACCCAGACAGCCAGGCCCACGTAGAGCACGCACACCAGGACGAGCACGAGCCACAGCTGTACCGACATGTCGATCTCCTCCCACGGACGGGGACAAGTCTCCAACGGCAACCCCCGGCTACCCCTGCAGGTGGGACAAAGATCCCGGGCCAGTTTGATGAAGGTTTGATGAAGACCGGCCCCCGGGCTGGACCCGGCACCTGCCCCCTTGTTCCACTCCCAGGGCACAGATGTCGCCAAACGTTGGAGCACGTTCCCGTGAAGATCGCTTCCCGTCTTGCCGCCGGTACCGGCGCCCTCGTCCTTTCCCTGACCCTGGCCGCCTGCGGCGGCTCGGAGGAGGCTGCCGAGGCCGGGCGCGACCCCCCAGGAGCAGGCCGCGACGGCGACCGCTGGCACGTCCGGCGACGCGGCGGTCGACGAGGCGCACAACGACGCCGACACGACGTTCGCGCAGATGATGATCGTCCATCACGAGGGCGCCATCGAGATGAGCGACCTCGCCGTGGAGAAGGCCGACTCGGAAGAGGTGCGCGCCTTGGCCGAGGACATCTCCGCCGCGCAGGGCCCGGAGATCGAGCAGATGACCTCCTGGCTGGAGGCCTGGGGCGAGGAGACCATGCCGATGGACCACGGCGGCATGGACCACGGCGGCATGGACCACGGCGGCATGGACATGGACGGGATGAGCCAGGAGGAGGCCATGGGCCACCTCGAGGACCAGTCCGGTCCCGACTTCGACCGCCGGTTCCTCGAGCTGATGATCGCCCACCACGAGGGCGCGGTGACCATGGCCGAGGACGAACTCGCCGACGGGGAGAACCCCCAGGCGCTCGAGCTGGCGCAGAAGATCATCGACGACCAGCAGGCCGAGATCGCCCAGATGGAGCAGATGCTGCAGAACCTGTGACGTTCCGGGGACGGCGCGGAGAGACGAGTCCTCGGACCTGCGAACCGCCCGCAGCCCCACGCCTTCACCCTGACCGCCGGCGGCGCGGCCCCACTCCCCCTGGGGCGCGCCGCCGGCAAACGTATGCCTGTTCACCGGAGGAGAGTTCCTTGTCCGCCTCATCTATGACCGCGCGGGTCGCCCTCGTCCTCGCGCTGAGCACGGTCGTGGCCGCGTGCTCGCAGACCGGCACCACGCCCGACGGACAGCCGCCGCGGCCGCGGCGAACGACCCGGGCACGGCGTTCGGTCACGTCCACGGTTTGGGTGTGAACCCGGCCGAGGACACCGTCTACGTCGCCACCCATCACGGCCTCTACTCCCTCGACGGTGCCGGCGAGCGGGTCGGCACCTCCCGTGCCGATCTGATGGGGTTCACCGTCGTCGGGGAGGACACCTTCCTGGCGAGCGGACACCCGGCTCCTGACGAGGCTGGGCCGAGCAACCTCGGCCTGATCCGCAGCACCGACGCCGGGCAGACCTGGGAAGAGGTGTCCCTAGGCGGGCAGAGCGACTTCCACGGGCTGACCGCGACCGGGGACCGGGTCTACGGCCTGGACTCGGGCACCGGGACGGTGATGCGCAGCGACGACGGCGGCGAGACGTGGCAGCAGGGCGCGAGCCTGCCCGCCCGGGACCTCGACGTCGACCCGGCCGACCCGGACCGGGTGGTGGCCACCACCGCCGAGGGGCTCGTGGTCAGCACGGACGGTGGCGTCACCTTCGCCCCGGCCGAGCTCCAGCCGCCCCGCCCGCTCGTCGTCGTAGACCACCTCCCCGCCGACGAGGGCGGCCCGACACCCCTGGTCGGCCTCGACACCGCCGGGGTGCTGTGGCGCTTCCCGGGGGCGGCGTGGAGCTCAGCCGGCCCGGAGAACGGCGAACCGCATGCGTTCACCGCGGTGGACGAGGACACCTACCTGGCCGCGTTCGGCACCGACATCGCCCGCACCGACGACGGCGGAAGCACCTGGCTGGTCGTCTCCGGGTCCGCCCGCTGACTCTCACAGCCGGGAGGTGACCTCCTGCAGGAGCTTGGCCGGCTCGAGCCACATGGAGGGGTACTCGCCCTGCCAGCGCTGGACACCGTCGGCGTCGATCAGGACGAACCCGTGCCCGGGCAGGCCCGCGTGCATGCCGGTCCCGAGGACCCCGTAGGCCTCGGAGACCATGCCGTCGTCGATCAGGTAGGGGGTAGTGACGCCGTAGCGGGTCAGGTCGGGCTGGATCTGTTCGGCCGTGTTCATCACGATCGGCAGGACGGTGATGCCCGCCTCGGCGAACCCTGGCTCCTTCTCGATCTCGGCCATCTGCACCGTGCACGAGGCGCACCCGGCGCCCTCGTTGAAGTAGATCACCACGGGGCCGCCACGCAGGTCGGACAGGGTCACCTCATCCCCCGCCGTGGTGGGCAGCGTGAAGTCCGGCGCGAGGTGGTCCTGCTCGCCCGCCTCCGGGCGCGCGGAGAGGAGCCCGGCGGTGACGACGACGACGGCGAGCAGCAGACCGAGCAGCCAGGCGATCCTGATGCGGCGGGCCTTAGCGTCGGCGGTGCGGCGCTCCTCGGCGAGCTGGGCCAGGACGGCCCCTCTCTGCCGGCGTGCCTTGGTGGCGGTGCTGGTCATCGGTGGAGCCTTTCTGGTTCGTGGGTGTCGTGGCAGGACTGTTCGGCGCCGCCGGGACCGTCCTCGTGGGCGGCTTGGGTCGACGGGGTGCGCCGGTCACGCAGCGCCGCGACGACGAAGATCGCGGCCAGGCCGAGCAGGCCGGCGCCGAGGACCGGCTCGGGCACCGGGGCAAGCCAGTTCTGCACGCCCGCGAAGACCTCGGCGAGCCACGTGCCGACCGCCTCCTGGGCGGCCGTGCCGCCGGTCATGTCCGGGCTGCCGGCCAGAGCCATGACGAAGATCCCCATGACGGCGAACGCGACCGCGACAGCGAGGTTGACGGTGTTGGTCACCAGCGTCCGCCCGGCGAGCCGCAGCCTGACCAGCCGGGCACGGAAGGGTCGGCGCTGGTCCAGCCGGAGGGTGTCCCACAGCAGCCCCATGACGAACAGTGGGAACACCATCCCGAAGACGTACGCCAGCCCGAGCACCGCACCTCCGGCCACGGACCCGGAGAGGGCGGACAGCGTCATCACGCCGGCGAGGACGGGGGCGCAGCAGCTGGAGGCGACGCCGGAGAAGACCCCCAGTGCGAAGAAGCTGGCGGTGTCGCCCCGGGCGGTGTCCGGTGCCCGCAGGAAGCTCGGCAGCGACCACATCCGGCCCGACAGCGACAGCCCCGCCAGGACGAGCATCAGCAGGCCGCCGGTGACGTACAGCGGGGCGTGGTACTTCGCGATCGCCCCGGCCACCAGGCTCACCCCGACGGTGATCGGGACCAGCACCAGGGCCAGGCCGGCGGTGAAGACGAACGTCAACGGCAGCAGCCGCCACCGCCGGTTCTTCACCGCACCGGCGAGGTAGCTCGGGGCGAGGAAGACGATGCAGCACGGGGCGAACAGGGCCACCCCGCCGGCGAAGAAGGCCGCCAGGACGGAGCCGCCGGCCAGGAGCTCGCTGCCCATCACCGGCCCCCGGCAGCCGCAGCGGGCGACGTGGCGGTCCGCCGGGCGGCGACGAGCTTCTCGAGCTTGCGCCGGGGCAGGCGGCCGGAGCTGAAGAACGCCCCGTCGACCAGCACCAGCGGGCTCAACGCCGGCCGGTGCTCGGCCACCAGCTGGATGCCCTCCTCCGACTCCAGCTCGACGATCCGCACCTCAAGACCGAGGGTGTCCACCCGCTGGGCCAGTACCCGCTCCGCGTCCTCGCAGAAGTGGCACGCCGGCGCGGTCACCACGACAACCGGAATCTTCCCTTTGTCGACGTCCACGTCGACCCCTTCCACCGAAGTAGCGCTGCTCACCAGCGAAGCGTGGCCGACCCGTACCGTCCGTTCTGCGACGGACCTGTGAAGAAACGACGAAGACTCCAGTGGCGGGCCATGCGGTGGAGAATGAATCCGTGACCGACGACGGTGACGCGGGCGTGCATCAGCAGCCCGACGGTTCCTGGATCTGGTGGGCCCGCTGGCTCGGCGGCGTCGAGCAGTCCGGCCACACCTTCCCCGGCCGTGAGGACGCCGTCCGGGCTCTGCGTGAAGTGCTCGACGACAGCACGAACGCATAAGGCCGGGATATCCCCATGATGAAGAAACTCTGAAGATTCGTGGCTTGGGGAACAGATCTGTCGCGGCACCAGTTGCGCCGGATACCCCCTCGGGGTATCAACCGCAGCACCAAGGAGGCGAGCGATGAACGGCTCAGAGCACCGACACGAACATGTACCCGGAGCGGGCCACCCCGCCGGACCGGATGACTCTGCCGAGAGCTCACCACCGGTGCACGACCGCCATGGTGGTCACGACGCCGGGCAGATGGCCCACGAAGGCCATGCCATGACGACCACGGTCGACGGTGAGCACTCAGCCCACGAGCACGCCAGCCACGCCGCGCACGCGGGACACGGCGGGCACGGCGACCACGTCGGGATGTTCCGGCGGCTGTTCTGGATCAACCTCCTCCTCGCGGTCCCGACAGTGCTGCTCAGCGGGATGTTCGCAGACCTGCTCGGCTACTCCTTGCCCCAGGCGCCGGGACTCGCACTCGTCTCGCCGGTCCTGGGCACGGTCATCTACCTCTGGGGCGGTCGGCCGTTCCTGACCGGCGCCGTCTCCGAGGTCCGGGCGCGCAAGCCCGGGATGATGCTGCTGATCGGCATGGCGATCACGGTCGCCTTCGTCGCCTCCTGGGGCGCCACGCTCGGTGTGCTGTCCCCCGAGCTGGATTTCTGGTGGGAGCTCGCGCTCCTGGTCGTGATCATGCTGCTCGGTCACTGGCTCGAGATGCGCTCCCTGGCCAAGACATCCTCGGCGCTGGACGAGCTCGCCGCGCTCCTGCCGGACGAGGCGGAGAAGGTCGACGGCGATCGTGTCGTCACGGTCGCCCCGGCCGACCTCCGGCTCGGCGATGTCGTCATCGTTCGCCCCGGCGGGCGGATCGCGGCCGACGGCACGGTCGTCGACGGCGCCGCTGACGTCGATGAGTCGATGATCACCGGCGAGTCCCGGCCCGTGCGACGGGAGAGCGGCGCCCACGTCGTCGCAGGCACCGTCGCCACGGACAACGCCCTGCGTGTGCGGGTCGACGCCGTCGGGGACGACACCGCTCTCGCGGGCATCCAGCGGCTGGTCGCCGAGGCCCAGTCCTCCACCACCCGCGCCCAGCTTCTTGCCGACCGGGCCGCGGGATGGCTGTTCTGGTTCGCCCTGGTCGCGGCGATCATCACCATCGCCATCTGGTCGATCGTCGGCAGCCCCGACTTCGCGATCATCCGCGCGATCACCGTCCTGGTCATCGCCTGCCCCCACGCTCTCGGCCTCGCGATTCCGCTCGTGGTGTCGATCTCCACCGAGCGCGCCGGCCGGGCCGGAGTCCTGGTGAAGGACCGAGGTGCACTGGAGCGCATGCGCACGGTCGACGCCGTCCTCTTCGACAAGACTGGCACCCTCACCAAGGGCGAACCGGCGCTGCACGACATCGAGACCACGAGCCTGGACCGGGACGAGCTGCTCGCCCTGGCCGCCGCGGCCGAGGCCGACAGCGAGCACCCGCTCGCCCGCGCCATCACCGCCGCGGCGGACGAACGCGGACTGAGCGTGCCCCGCGCGAGCGACTTCTCCGCCTCGACCGCCGTCGGGGTCACCGCCACCGTGGACGGACGGAAGGTCGCCGTCGGCGGCCCGAACCTGCTCGCCGAGCACGGCCTGGCCCCGCTGCCCCAGACGGCGGCATGGTCAGAGCGGGGTGCGATCGTGCTGCACGTCCTCGTCGACGGGCAGGTCGCCGGGGCGCTGGCCCTGGAGGACGAGGTGCGTCAGGAGTCCCGCGAGGCCGTCGAGGCCCTGCACGCGCTGGGCGTCCACGTCGTGATGATCACCGGTGACGCCGAACCGGTCGCCCGCGCCGTCGCGGCCGAGCTCGGCATAGACCAGGTCTTCGCAGGTGTGCGCCCGGAGAACAAGAGCGAGAAGGTCTTCGAGCTCCAGCGCCAGGGCCGCACAGTCGCCATGGTCGGCGACGGCGTCAACGACGCCCCCGCCCTCGCGCAGGCTGACGTCGGCATCGCCATCGGTGCCGGCACGGACGTCGCCATCGCCTCGGCCGGCGTCATCCTCGCCTCCGACGACCCCCGCTCCGTGCTGTCCGTCATCCAGCTCTCCCGGTCCGGGTACCGGAAGATGAAGCAGAACCTGTGGTGGGCCGCCGGGTACAACATCGCCGCCGTCCCGCTCGCCGCGGGCGTCCTCGCCCCCGTCGGGTTCGTCCTGCCCATGGAGATCGGCGCACTGCTCATGTCGGCCTCGACCATCGTCGTCGCCGCCAACGCCCAGCTCCTGCGCCGGCTCGACCTCAGTCCCGAGGCCTCCACCGCCGCCGCCCACGGCGCGCCGCAAGTCCCCGGCCGCCAGGCCGCACGCCAGCCGCAGCCCGAGATGGCAAGCCGCTGACCCACCGAACCTGCAAGCCGCCTGCACAGCACGACTAGTTGAAGCACCGTTACCGGCACAACGCGAACGCCTCGGGGACATCCCCGGGGCGTTTCCGCCGAACTACCGGCTCAGCTCCTGCTGTCGCTGTTCTGGGCCGCGGCTCTTCCGCGCCTTGGGCGCCTTCTTGCCTGCGGGCTTGACTGCCGCGGAGGGGTGGGTGCCCTGGCTGACGTCGGCGGTGATGCGTGCGGCCACGGTTTCGTAGTCGAGACCGCGACGCTCGAGGTCGGCGGCGAACGCCTGGCGTCGTTCGGCGCTGTCGTAGTTGTCCTTGCCGGCCTCGCGGGCGGCGGTGGCGCGGATCTGCTCCTGCTCCGCTACGAGAGTTGCTTCGGCTCGCTCGGCGGGGTCGGGTTCGTGCTGCGCGGCTGCGCGGGCTGTCGCGGCGGCCTGGTCGGCCATCCCGGCCTCGGCGACCAAGAGCTGCGCCTGGACCTGTTCCTCGGCAACGCGGCCGCGTTCCTGTTCGGCTTGGGCGCGGCGGGCCTCGGCGCGTTCCAGCGCGACGCGCACGAGGTCGGGGTCGGCGGCGGCACGGTCGACGTCGACGCCGTAGCGGCGTCGGACCTCGTCTCGGATGCGGTCGGCGGCTCGGTCGGCCTCAGGGTCCTGGCCGGTCCAGGCGCGGGCGGCGGTGTAGACGTGCTGGATGTCCTCGGGACCGGCCTGGTCCCACCACTCCGTGCGGAAGGCCGGGGCGAGGGCGGCGGCCTGCTCGGCGTGCAGCCGGGCGGTGAGCTCACGGGCCTGCTGTTCATCGGCAGCCTCGGCGCGACGAAGGCGTTCCTCGCGGGCTCGGGCGAGCATCTCGCCCATGCGTGCCCCGACGGTGACGGCGACGCGCACCGATCCGGTCACGGCTTCCTCGATGCCGTCGGATTCCTCAACCATGACGTTCCCCCATCTGTGTTGGTTACCGCTCCGGTCCACGGTCCTTGTCGTGCCCTGCGAGCTGGTGGCGGCGGGCGGGATCGATCCGGTTGGGAACCGGGGACCCGATCGGCCGGGCCCGAACCTGGCCCGTGGCCGCGACCCGAGCGGCCTCGGCCGCCCTGTCGTCGTGCGCCGGGGCGGCAGGTACGGGTGGCAGGCGGTCTGCGACCTCACGCAGGCGTCGCTCGGCGACGTGCCGGATGTGGGCCGCCCGATGGTGCTCGGCGGAGGCTCGGTGCATGGCGTAGACGGCCTGGGCGAGCATGACGAGCTGGCGCAGCATCGCCGCCTGGGCGATGGCGCCCTGGCCAGCCATGGTGGCCGACGCCAGCAGCATCGCGACTCCCCCGACCGACGCCTTCCCGGAAGCCTTGGGGTGCACGCTCTGGCGGCGCAGCTGGGCCGACTTCGCCAGCGCGTCGGCCGTCGCGGCGAGCGGCCCGGGCACGGCCTCGACGCGGTTCGACCAGGCGGCGAAAGCGCCGGCGGTGTCGCGTGCGACCTGGGCCCAGGTGTCGCGGTCGTGGATCGGCACGCTGCGCAGCCGCTCGCGCAGCACGTCTACCTCGGTCGCGTACAGCTCCCACAGTCGAGGGTCGACCTCGGCGCTCTCGCGGCCGGGCGCGACCGGGCGGCGGTTGCGCTTCGCGGCGGTCCACTCCCCCGCCGCGGCGGTCGCCGCCGCGGGGGTGTCGGGCCATGCCTGGCGCAGCCGGGGCAGGGTCAGGTCGCGGGCCAGGTGCCCGCCGCCGTACCAGATCGCCCGCTCGCCGGCCTCGGGCCGTGTGGCGACGGAGTAGCCGGTGACGACGTCCGTGCGGCCGTCTGCGAAACGTGGCCGCACGAGGAGACCGGCGCGGCGCATCCGGCGCACGAACTCGGCCTCGTCCGCGGCCGCGGTGGAGCAGCCGCGCACGGTCCGGGCGAGTGCGCGGCGCGGCTCGTCCGCGCGCAGCTCGGCGCTGATGCGGGCGTGCTTCTCGGCCGCGGGCAACTGCTCCCACGGCACCTCTCCCCGGCCGTGGCGGCGGTTGCGTTCGTGCTTCGCGCGGGCGCGGCCGCGGGCCTGGGCCTCCTGCTCGGCGGGGTCGTAGGCACGCTCGGCGGTGTCCGCCGGCCCGTGCCGGTCCCGGCCCGTCAGGGCGCGCTGCCAGGCCTGGTCGGTGGCGAACTGCTTGCTCACCTCGGCGTCCTGCAGCTCACCAGTGAGCTCGTCCCACGGCACCCGGCCGTCCGTCCGGCGGGCGTGCTCCCACGCGGCGCGGGTGTGCGCGCGGGCGGTCTCGTACTCGTTGGGCACCAGGGGCAGCAGGTCGAACTCGCGCTCGAGGTCGCGAGCGACCTGCTGGACACGGTTGTAGTCGTTGTGGGTGGACGCCTTGGTGCCGTCCTCGCGCACCAGGTTGACCGCCAGGTGGATGTGGTCGTTGCCCTTCGACGAGAGTCCGTGGTGCACCGCGACCCACCGGCACGGGGCCTTCGTGCCCTCGTGGTCGTCGAACCCCATGCGCTTGATGAACTCGCCTGCGATGGCACCCCACTGCTCGTCGGTGAGCCGGCCTTCCTCGGGCCGCAGTGACAGCGAGCAGTGCCACACGTGGGCCTGCTTCTCGCCGACCTTGACGTTCTTGAAGATCCGCTTGCCGGCGTCGTCGCGGCCGGTGACCTGGCGCTCGTAGACGCCCATCGTCACGTCAACCCCGAGCGCCTTGCGCGGGCGGTCGAGGTACTTCGCGATCGCCAGTGCGGCGTCGCGGTCGAGCTCGTCGTCGTCGTGCCACGCCATCAGCGCCGGATCACCGGCGACCAGGTGCGGCTCGGTGTGCTCGTTACGCCGTCCCGGACCCGCCAGGTAGACCATCAGGCCGGCCATCCGGTCGCCCCGGACGATGTGCGGGATCACGACGTCCCGAGCCGGTCGACAGCGTCGTCGATGCGCTCCGCCGTGCGGCGCACCGCGCGCAGCGTGGCGACCATCTCGGCCTGCACCTCACCGGTCACGTTCGTCACCCGGGCCATCTGGTTGACGTTGTTCGCGATGCCCGCGAGCAGCCGGTGCACGGCGAACAGCTCGACGACCGCGTTGCGTCGCTCAGTCGGCGTCTCCCCCGTCGGTGCCAGCGCCGACTCGATCAGCAGCCGGGGCACCGTGACCCGGTGCTCCTCCGCGCGCTGCAGCAGCAGCGCCTCCTCCTCGGGCGTGACCATCACGCGGTGGCTGTGCTGGCGACCACCAGCCACGTTCGCCCGCCGACGCCGGACCACACGGCGCGCCCTCGCAGGCTCCTCCGCCACCGCGACCACCGCCTCTCCCGGCCCAGCGCAGCGACCCCGCCCCGTGCGGGGACCACGCGACCAGCGTGCCAGTAAAGGCCGCAGGCCGTCCAGCGATGGCGGCCAGTTACGGCACGTAACTATATAACTTGCTCGGTCTCGGACAGGTTGGCGCACTTGTGCGCCTGGCGTTAGGCGTTAATGCCGAAAGGGCATGGGACGCGTGGGTATCGGTCGGCGTCAGTCCGTCACCCTAGGCTGATGGCATGACGAAGGAACTGAGCGTCGAGGACGCCGAGAAGAAGGCCCGTGAACTGCTCGACCGACGTATCGCGTCGGTCCGCACGCTCGTCACCGCGCGGCAGAGGCTGGCCGAGCTGCGCGAGCAGGTCGCCGAAGCTGAGCGCGACCACGTGCGCCTCTACAACGCCGCACTGAGCGACGGCTGGTCGCCCGACGAGCTCCGCAAGCTAGGGCTGACCGAGCCGGAGAAGAAGGCGAGGACCCGCCGTCGAGCGGCGGCCAAGAAGCCCGCCGCCGACACCACTGGCGTCGACGGTCAGGCGACGGCTCCGGCCCCGGAGCCGGAGCCGTCGCTGAACTGACCGCCCTTCCTCGGAGTTCCTGATGGTCACGGTTCGGTGGGTGCCCTCAAGGGCGCACGGCGTCGCTTCGCGATGCGGCAAGCCGCACCCCTGACAACACCCACCGAACTGGGTGAACAACTCTGCCCGGGGCCGAAGAAGCAGCGGCACCCACCACCCAGGGCCGGCGCTCTCCTGGCGCGGCAAGGTTCAGTTCTTGCGATGCTCGCCGACAGGCGCAACGACGACGAAGCGAAGGTGGGATGAGCAGCACACTGCCCGAGGGACTCCGCGGCCCAGTCGACCTCGCCCTCGCCAGAGCCGTCGAGAAACTCCCGGCCCCCGGCACGCTGCCCGGCGGTCTCATCGCCGAGCCCAAGTGGGATGGCTACCGCGCGAGTGTGGTTCGCGACGGAGACAGCACCGTCCTATGGAGCCGGCAGCGCAAGGACCTCACCCGCTACTTCCCCGACCTCTACGCCGCGGCCGCCACAGCGGTGCCGCCCGGATGCGTGCTGGACGGCGAGATCGTCGTCTTCACCGACGGCCGGCTCAACTTCTCCTCGCTGCAGCACCGTATGACCAGCTCCAAGCGTGCACTGGCCGACCTCATCCGCCGCGAACCGGCCTCCTACGTCGCCTTTGACATCCTCGCCGTCGCGTACCAGGACGTGCGCCACCTCCCCCTGCGCGACCGCCGCAATCTGCTCGAGGAACTCGCCAGCGACTGGGAACCACCCATGCAGATCTCTCCGATTACGACCGACACCGACGAGGCCCGCCGGTGGCTCGACGAGTTGCACGTCACCGGCGTCGAGGGCCTGATCCTCAAGGGCGCTGCCCAGCCCTACCGCGGGAGCAAGCGTGACTGGCTCAAGGTGAAACACCGCGACACGGCAGAGGTCGTGTGCGGCGCGGTCATCGGCACCCTCGAGCGTCCCGAGGCGCTCATCGCCGGCCTGGTCATCGACGGCCGGCTCCGCATCGTCGGACGCACCACTCCCCTACACGCCGGACCCGCCCGCGCGCTCAGCGCGCTCCTGCACCCGCCCGCCGGCGAACACCCCTGGCCCACCCGCATCCCCCGCGGCGCCCTCGACCGCTTCGCACGAGACAAAGAGCCCATCGACATCACCCTCGTTGACCCCCTCGTCATCGAGGTCACCGCCGACGTCGCCTGGTCCGGCACCTCCTACCGCCACCCACTCCGCTACGTCCGCGCCAGACTCGAGCTCCAGATTGAAGACGTCATTCCGCCCCGCTGAGTACTCATTGCGGTAGAGAATCGGTGGTGGAGCGTCGGCAATGCGGTCGCCCGCTCCGTCCCCCCTTAAGCCGCATGACCGCTGGAGCTCTGCCCACTCGTGAAGCACACCCGAATCGCCGCTGCAGTCGCCGCCGCGGCCCTGACTCTCGCTGGCTGTTCGACCGGTAACGCCGAGCCGAAAAAGGCCGAGCCCCAGGAAGACGGCGCCATAACCACGATCGAGAAGTTGCACCAGGCATTCGTCGACGCTGGTGGGACGTGCAAGGAACTTTCTCCCCGCAACGTCACCGCTGCAACCGATGCCGCCGACTGCGACGATGACACCGTCCTGATGGTCTTCACCGATGAGAAGGCCGCCAACGCTCACGCGAGCGAAATGACCGCCATGGGTTCGAACGTGCTCGTCGGCGATGCGTTCGTCATCAACTCCGAACTCCAGGAGCTCCGCAAGGTGGTGCGCTCGCTCAACGGTGTCGTGAGCATGGCTACCGAGGGCCACGAAGAGACGCCGGCGGCCGCCCCCACGCCGAAGCCGACCCCGACCACCCCACCGACGCCAGAGAAGGGAACCCGAGACAACCCCGGTATGCCCGACGTAGACGTCATCACCTTCTCCGAGGGAGCCCAGCCCACGTGGGAGGTGAAGGTCGGGTACGCCGACTTCGACGCCTGGCCCGAGATCTCGGCCGCCAACCGCTTCTACGACCCGCCCGCCGCAGGGCAGGTCTATGTCCTGCTGCCCGTGACTGTCACGTACAAGGGACAGGGGTCGGGCACCCCGTGGCTCGACGTCGACGTGGCGTTCGTATCCGCCGACGGCCGCTCCTACGACGCCGAGATCATGTCGGGAATCCCCGGCGCGATGACGGACGTTGACGACCTCTACACCGGCGGATCCGCCCTTGGCACGTTCCCGTTCGAAATTCCGGCCGACGCCCTGGAAGGCGGCACCTGGGCCGTGTCGGCTGACTGGTCCGACCCGATGTTCATCGCCGCCCTGCCCACCGGCTGAACCGAAGGCCAGACAGCCCGCGTCTCCGCCAGCCGCCACGCGTTGCGGGAATCTTCGTACCGCCGCCTCTGGTCATACAAGGCAGATTCACAGTGCCGAACTGCGGCCATAGCTCAGTGCGTGGCTACGCCGATCCAGATCCCACGCTCGGCGAGGCTAGACGTGCGAGGGGGGCTCCCCGGAGCTCACACCATGGACTCGCTCAGTCGGGTGCGGCTGCCCGCTCAGCTGGGTGATCGTGTTTTGTGGGACACGGCCCCTGCTGAACGGTCGTGTCGTTCAGCATGTGTCGCGACACCTAAGCATCGAGACCGGGCTGCAGCACAGCTAGGTTCTCGCGCGCACTGGGTCGCGTGATCGTCGACGACCATCGCCGGTGGCCATCTGAGACCAACGCCCTCTTCCCAGCAGTGACTGCCGAGGACTTGACGCAAGCCCTGACTCCATGAACTATTGCGAGTCAGCAGTTGGCACATTAATATCTATGCAGTGAGTCTCCATGCACTGTTGCGTGGAGAGCCCCCCACCCCCATGCAGCGACGTCGCTGTGCAACGAGGAGGAATCATGAGTCGAGGACGACTTCGCAAGACGATGGCCGCTCCGCTCGTCGGTGGCCTTGCCCTGATGCTCACGGCTTGCTCCAACGGTGCTGGTGCGGCACCTGGAGATGGTGGCGATGAGATCGTCATCGGCGCCTCGGTCGCCGATCAGAAGTCTCTGTTCTACGTGGCCGCCGCTCAGGGGATGGAGGCCGCCGCGGAGGAGCTTGGCGTTGAGCTGCGCCTCACCTCCGCGAACAACGACTCAGCTCAGCAGGTCAAGCAGATCAACGACCTCATCACGCAGCAGATCGACGCCCTCGTGTTCATCTCACAGGACTCGACCGCCGCAGCGTCGGGTGTCGCCGCAGCCAACGCTGCCGACGTGCCCGTCTACGCCGTGGACCAGCGCCCTGAGGACGGCTCGGGCGATCTTGCAACTTACATCGCGACCGACAGCGTGAAGGCCGCCCGGGACCTCTGCACGTGGATGTTCGACCAGATGGGCGGGTCCGGCAAGATCGCCATCATCCGTGGCGTGCTGGGATCGACAGCCGAGATTCAGCGCACCCAGGGCTGCAACGAAGCACTCGAGGAGTATCCCGACATCGAAGTCGTTGCCGAGGACGCTGCAAACTGGGATGAGACCGAGGCCTACGGGGCAGCGCAGAACATGCTTGCCGCCAACCCGGACCTCGATGCCTTCTTCGCCGAGAGCGACGCGATGGCGATGGGTGCTGCCAAGGCAGCTCAGCAGGCCGGTCGCCACGAGGGGATGTACTTCGTGGGCATCGACGGTTTCCCGACGATGTTCGACGCCGTCTCTGAGGGTCTTGTGCAGGCGACCATGGCTCAGCAGCCGTACGCGATGGGCAAGCTCGCAGTCGAGCAGGCGGTGGCCCAGCTCAAGGGCGAGGGTGACGAACTCGAGCCTGAGCAGTACCAGGACACCGTCCTCATCACCAGCGAGAACGTCGACACCGAGGACGTGAAGGACTACTACGGCCCCGACGCCAAGCGATCGAACTGAGCCGTGGGATCTGGAGTCAACGACGTGGACACAGCATCTGGGTCGGGTCTGGTTTGCTCCCAGATAAGCAAGGCGTACTCGGGCGTCACGGTTCTGAAGAGCGTGGACTTCCACCTGCCGCCCAGCTCGGTGGTCGGACTCATCGGCGAGAACGGGGCCGGTAAGTCCACGCTGAGCTCGATCATCACGGGCGTTGTGCAGCCGACCGCAGGCGCAATGACACTGGATGGCGAGCCATACAACCCACTGCAGCCGGCCGATGCCCTGCATAGGGGCGTCGCGCTCATCCATCAGGAAATCCGTCTGCTGCCCGAGCTGTCGGTCGCTGAGAACATCTTCCTGGGCCGACTCCCTCTCAAGGGCGGCCGTCTCGACCGGCGCGCGATCCACGCGGAAGCGCAGGAGCTCCTGCACCGGCTCGGGGTCGACCTCGATCCAGATCGGCCCGTCCGGGGACTACCGATCGCGACGCAGCACGGGATCGAGATCGCCAAAGCGATCAGCCGCAAGCCGCGGTACGTGGTGTTCGATGAGCCGTCCGCCTCTCTCGGGGAGTCCGAGACCGCGAAGGTCATCGAACAGATCCGGGCGCTTCGCGAGTACGGCTCCGGCGTCGTCTATATCTCGCACCGCCTGGACGAAGTCCGTGAGGTCGCAGACAGCATCGTCTGCCTGCGTGACGGCGCCCGGGTCGCGAGCTGGGACACGGGTAACGTTGCCAAGTCCGATCTTGTCAACGCCATGGTCGGCCGCGAGTTCACCCACGAGCACCAGGCACCGATCCCATCGCGTGATGAGGTAGTGCTGCAGGTGCGAGACCTTCGGCGCGACGGCGCTTTCGAGGGGCTGACCTTCGATGTGCGCGCAGGCGAGGTCTTGGGGTTCGCCGGCCTGGTTGGTGCGGGGCGCACCGAGGTCGTGCGCGCAGTGGCGGGCATGGACCGTGCCGACGCTGGCGAGGTGCGGGTCCGCGGCGACCTGATACCCAGCGGTAAGCCGGAAGCCGCGATCAAGGCCGGCGTCGTCCTCGTACCTGAGGACCGCAAGAATCAGGGACTGAATCTGCCGCGCTCCGCGGCAGAGAACATGGTCCTGCCTTGGGAGAAGCAGCTCACACGCCGTGGGATCGTCACTAAGAGCACCGTGGCCGAGGTTGCCGAGGTGAAGCGCAAGGAGTTCGACATCCGTGGTCGGATGGAACTTCCCGTCAAGTCGATGTCAGGCGGTAACCAGCAGAAGGTCCTGCTGGCGAAGTGGCTCCTGCGCGAACCGACGGTTTTCATCATCGACGAACCCACCCGAGGCGTCGACGTCGGCGCAAAGTCGGCCATCTACGAGATCATCCACGACCTTGCTGCCCGCGGGGCTGCGGTGATCGTCGTCTCCTCGGAGCTCGAGGAGGTTCTGGGGCTCTCCCACCGAGTCCTCGTCATGTCCGGTGGCCGCCAGCAAGGGATCCTTCCTCGAGAAGAAGCCACCCCACAGGCTGTTATCGCCCTCGCCTTCGGATCCGACCCCGCTGACGACCACCGCGGCGACACTGCCGCACTGTCCGCCCACGCGTAAGTCAGGGACCCAACAATGACTATTGACTTCAAGACGCCTAAGACCGCCACAGAGGGCGCCCGACAGCAGAGTAGGGGCCCGTCAGAGCCCGAGGGCGCTGGCCAGCACGCGCTGCGCCTGGCCAGGATGATTCCCGGACCAGTCGTGGGGCTTCTTGCCATCTTCGTGGCTCTGTCCTTCCTCTCGCCCTACTTCCTGACCAGCCGCAACTTGCTCAACTTGGTCAGTCAGGTTTCCGACATCGGCATCATGGCCGTCGGTGCCTGCCTGGTGATCATCATCGGCGGTATCGACCTGTCGGTCGGGTCTACAGTCGCCTTCAGCCTCATGGTCAACGCCTACCTCTACAAGGAGGCTGGCCTGCCGTTCACGGTGGCTGTACTGATCGGCCTCGCGACGGGCGCCCTGGTCGGACTCATCAACGGCGTGCTCACCACTTATGGTCGGATCCAGGCATTCGTCGCGACCTTGGCCACCATGTCGGCGGCGGCGGGACTTGCCCTCTACATCACGAACGGCAACCCCATCACCGGGTTCCCGGACTGGTATAAGTGGCTCACCAACGGAAGCATCCTCGGCATTCCTGTCGAAGGCATCCTTCTGGTTGCTGTGTACGGGGCTGCGGCATTCTGGCTGCGCTACCGCCCGAGCGGGCGCGCCCTCTACGCCATTGGCGGGAATGAGGAGGTCGCGCGCCTGTCCGGAATCAAGGTGCGGTCCTTGAAGATTCGGGTGTACGTCCTCGCCGGCTTCCTTGCCGCCCTGGGGGGTCTGCTTGTCGGGTCAAGACTGAACTCGGCACAGCCGTCTGCGGGCACCGGTGACCTCCTCGACGTCATCGCTGTTGTCGTTATCGGTGGTGCGAGCCTGGCTGGGGGGTCCGGAACGATGCTTGGCACCTTCACCGGTCTGCTGATCATCGGCACGCTTAACAACGGCATGTCTCTGTTGAACGTCTCCCCCAACCTGCAGCCTGTGATCATCGGGGCTGCGATCATCGTCGCTGTCCTAACCGACCGTAAGGGCATTCGGACCCGGTCCCAGTGATCAACAGCCCCCGCAGACATCTCCAAGGGCGTCTGCGGGGGCTCACAGAAGGAGACGGATCGCAGAATGGCCCCACGAGAGCCGGACGACGGCGTTCGGACGATGAGCCAGGTCGCACGCCTGTATCACGTTCATGGCAAGCGCCAGCGCGAGATCGCAGACCGACTAGGAATGTCGCAAGCACGCGTCTCGAGGCTGCTCCAGCAGGCTGAACAGCGCGGTTTGGTCCATACGGTTCTTGTGCCTCCCGAGGGGCTACACCCTGAGCTGGAGG
The DNA here is from genome assembly GCF_002563695.1 of Georgenia soli. NCBI lineage: Bacteria > Bacillati > Actinomycetota > Actinomycetes > Allobogoriellales > Allobogoriellaceae > Georgenia > Georgenia soli. Next base: position 18,294 of record NZ_PDJI01000003.1, read on the forward strand.
AAGGCCTCGAACTCGCCTACGGGCTCGTCGAGGCGCACGTCGTGGGACTTCCATCCGCTGACGACCCCGGTCTTGCGCTTGCGGGGGCTGCTGCTCGGTATCTTGCCGGAGCTTCGTTGGACGGGGCGACGATCGGGTACACGTCGTGGAGCTCGACTCTGCGGTCGATGGTCCGTCAGATGGACCGCATCCCCCGCTCGCCCGTCAAGAGGGTCGTGGAGACGCTGGGCGATCTTGGTCCACCGATCCTGCAGCATGAAGCTGCTCGGGCGACCCAGAGGCTGGCGGGCCTTATCGATGCCGAACCGGTCTTTCTCCGCGCACCTGGGGTGTTCAGCCGCCGCGATCTACGCGACGCGGCGCTGCAGGACAGCCATGTCCGCGAAGCTCTCGAGCAGCTCAACGAACTTGACGTCGTCTTCCTTGGCGTGGGGCCGGCTGACTTCCACGGGCCGTTGCAGGAGGGAGCCAACTTCTTCACGGCGAGCCAGCTCGCGCAGGTACGCAAGGCCGGTGCCGTCGGTCAGCTCAACCAGCGGTTCCTCGATGCGCAGGGCCAACCACTCACCACGGATCTGGACGACCTGGTCATCGGCATCACTCTTGATCAGCTGCGTTCGGCCCGTCGACGGATCGTGGTGACCGGCGGGCTGTCAAAACATCAGGCTCTTCTCGCTGCCCTGCGCGGACGGTGGGTCGACGTTCTTCTGACTGATGTAACAACGGCTCGGTTCTTGCTGCAGCGGGCCTCAGGTGATGTCGTCGCCGAGGCTCGTGAGGTGATCAGCGCCCTGCCCGAGGAAGCACCTCGCTGACGTTGGGGCCGGACGGCCCGTGCTCAGGCGCGTTTCGCAATCCGCTCAGCGGTCTGGGCGTCGGTGACGAAGACGTCGACCCAGCCGCCACGGAGCGCGGCCTTGATCGCATCAAGCTTCCGCTCACCACCTGCTACGGCCCAACGGCGCCGGGCTCTCTTGAGCTGGTCCGGTGAGATTCCGATGACCAGGTCGTCTAAGTCGCTCGCGATGTGGTTTCCGTCCTCGTCGATAAAGCGAAGGCACACCTCGCCCACAGCACCTTGGGCGCGAATATTCGCGAGTTGCCGCTCGGTGAAGTAGTTGTCCCCCGCCTTGAGCCAGGGAGCGACATCGACAGAACCGATGCCTACCAGCGCGATATCCACGTCATCGAGCATCTCCAACGCCTGGCGGGCGTACGGGTCCTGAGCGAGAAGCGCCTCGCGGATCTGAGGACTCGCCACGACTCCTGGCGTACGCAGAAACACCGGCCGCCCGCCCGAGAGTGACGCGAGGCGCTGGGTCGACCGGGCCGCCTCATGCTGAAGAAGTGGCGGGCCGAGGTCGCCGAGTGTCTCGACCACGTAGCCGGTATCGCTGTGGAGGACCTGCAGGGCATCAACGGCCTGCCGCAACGTCTGACTCCACGAGGTGAAGGCGATGACTGGCGCGGCGGTGGTCAGTTCTGAGAGAAGGAAGGCGGTCGCATGCCCGAGGTCACGGGCTAGCTCAACCTCGTCGTTCGCGACCGCGTCGACTACGTGGACCTCCGCGACGCCGTACTCGAGCTCGACCGCTTCTTCCAGCTCAGCGTGCAAGCCCTGAGGTACCGACACCACGGTTCGCACGATGCCTGCGTCTTCGGCCTGCTGAAGGAGCCTCGAGACGCGGGACTGCGAGATCCGCAGTCGTTCACCAATCTCGGTCTGCCGCATTCCACGCGTGTGGTACAGCCTCGCGACCTTGGTCATCATGCGCAGCTGGTCCAGATGCTCCACCTAAGTCCTCATTGTCTCGGTCACCTGGGGGGCAGGCGTTTTGGTCATGTCGTGAACGTTGCGTAAGCGAAGCGAGTCTGGCACACCCGGCAACTCCTGCTGGGAAGCCTCGCAGACTTGCAGGGCCTAACAGTTCAAGGTTAGAATATTAATGCACCGACTGCATGAACGCCACAGATGGCCGGTCGCCCCTCCAAGGATGGAGAACACATATGGCTGAGGTTGAGGTCCTGCTGCCCCAGTGGGGCATGGGTATGAGCGAAGGCACCATCACCGCCTGGCTGAAGAACGTCGGCGAGGCGGTCACCGAAGACGAAGACCTCGCAGAGATCGAGGCCGAGAAGGTCGAGGAATGCCTCGAGGCCCCCGCCACCGGCATCCTCACCAAGATCCTCGTCCAGACCGGGGAGACCGTCGAGGTCCGCACCCCGATCGCCATCATCGAAACCGATTAATCCCTACTCCACCGGAAGAACGCCATGACTCCCAACGCGTCAGCAACGCACAAGAACTCGAGGACGCCGGACCAGTACGACGTTCTGGTCATAGGCGCGGGCATCAACGGCGTCGGCGTCGCCCAGGACGCCACCCTGCGGGGTTTGCGGGTTCTTCTGATCGAGCAGGACGACATCTGCTCTGGCGTCTCCGCGTGGTCGGGTCGCTTGATCCATGGCGGCTTCCGGTACCTGGAGCACTACGACATCCCTCTCGTGCGCGAGTCTCTGCGCGAGCGTGAGCGACTCTTCCGCCTGGCTCCGCACCTGGTGAAGCCGGTACGGCTGGTCATGCCGTTCTACAAGCACAACCGTCGCCCCTCCTGGCTCATCCGTCTCGGGATGCTGGCGTACGACGTTCTTTCGTTCGACAAGAAGTCGCCATGGCACGAGGTCCTCAACACCACACGGCTGCAGGAACGGTTCCGTGGCATCGGCCGCGACGGCCTCGGTGGCGCAGGGGTGTTCACGGACGGTCAGGTGGAGCTCGCCGAGCGGCTGTGCGTGGAGATCGCCGTGGATGCCGTGGCCGGCGGCGCCGACTTTCGAACGCACACCCGCGTGGATGGCCCGCTTGTCGAGGCTGGGCAGGTGGTGGGCGTGCGGTGGACGGACCAGCTCACCGGCGAGACCGGAGAGTCCCGAGCAGCAGTGGTAGTCAACGCGGCCGGACCGTGGATCGACCAGGTCCTCGCCGGCACCGAGTCTCCCCAGCCACGTCTGGGCGGTGGAACCAAGGGTAGTCACCTCATCGTCGACCCTTTCCCCGGAGCCCCCGACGATGTCGTCTATTACGAATCTCGCCGCGACGGCCGCCTCGTCCTCGTGATCCCGTGGTACGGGCGCTACATGATCGGCACCACGGACATACGGTTCGAGGGTGACCCCGTGGACGCGCGTTGCGATATCGGTGAAGCCGAGTACCTCCTCAGCGAGGTGAACAGTCTCATCCCGGAAGCGGGACTGACGATGGATGATGTGCTCTACACGTTCAGCGGAGTACGCCCATTGCCGTATGCGCCCGGCGTCCCGGAGTCCAAGGTTCCTCGCTCTCATGTGCTGCATGACCATGCCGGCAGCGGCTTGCCGGGCCTTGTGACCGTGGTTGGCGGCAAGTTGACGACGTACCGGCAGCTCGCCCAGGACGTGGTCGAGGACGTCTTCCGTCGTCTCGGCAGGAAGGCTCCCCCGTGCCAGACGAAGAAACGCGCTTTCCCTGGTGCGCGTCCTCGCCGTGAGCCGGAGAAGTGGTCTGCTGGAGCGCCTGAGCAGGTGGTGCGCCGCCTGAGAAAGTTCTACGGAACACGGGCTGCTGATGTGTGGGCGTTGGCTGCGGCGAAGCCTGCACTCGGTGAGGTGATCGACCCGTCGACCGGACTGACCGCGGCGGAGTTGGTCTTCGCGGTAGAGGTGGACCTGGCTGCGACCCTTACGGACGTGCTGGCGCGCCGAGTCCTTCTCGCTTTTGAACCGGGTCATGGCCTGGACATCGCTGCTCGCGCGGCTGACGTGCTCGGAGAGCATCTCGGATGGGATCTTGAGCGCCGCGTCGACGAGTTCGACGGATACCGCCGGTGGCTCGATCGGCTTGCGGTTCCGAACCCCGACGGACCTCGGTCCGAGAGTTTCGGAGCCGAGGCAGTGGAGAGTCGTTGACCTTGCTGGAACTGTCGACGCCGGCAGGACCGGCTGCACTGCTGCCGACCGCTGGCCAACTTCAGGTCATTCATGGGCCCGACAATCTGTCTCCGCGTGTCGATATCGGGATCGGCCCGGCACTGCTTGCAGCAGCGTCGCGCAGCACTCGTGCTGGTTGGATGCGCATCTACCGACCGGCGGCGACCGTCGCGTTCAGCCGTCGGGACACGTTAAGCCCGGGGTTCCCCGCCGCGGTGGAACTGGCTCAGAACCATAGCTTCGAACCGGTGCTTCGGGCACCGGGCGGCCGGGCCGCCGCCTACCACGGCGGTGCGCTGTGCCTGGATCTTGTGGTGTCGGCAGATGATCCGACGTCGGCAGCGATGCGGCGGTTCGAGGACCTCTCAGCTCTGCTCGTTGGTGCGTTGCAGAGCCTGGGCGTGGACGCGCAGGTCGGTGAGTTGCCGGCCGAGTACTGCCCTGGTCGCTTCAGCGTGCACGCGCAAGGTATGAAGCTGGTCGGGTCGGCTCAGCGACTCGCCAAGTCTGCGTGGCTCCTGGGCGCCGTGATACTCGTCGAGGGCGGCGATCCGGTTCGCAATGTGATCACTGATGTCTATCGTGCGCTTGACCAACCACTGGACGTACGGACCGTAGGGGCGCTCGAGGACCTTGTAGGCGGTGTCAGCGTCGAGGACGTCGAGTCGGCACTGTGGGCGCAGTTCGAACGGCACGCGATTCCCCTTACGGAGTCCCCAACACTTCCATGGCTTCATGAACGGGCCGCTGCAGCGGCCTTCGACCACCCCGCTCTACCAGCACGGGCCTCCGCCCAAATGAGCCTTGGCGGCAGTCCGGTTCGAGTCTGACCGCCATTAGGTCAGAACCGTTCTAAGCGATGCGGCGGCGTTGACAACGTGGCCTCGCACACCCATTATCGGCATATCTACCGGCCTTGTGAATTGATACGCACACCGTTGTGTGCACGACCGCCGAGGGCACGCAGTGGTGCCGGCATCTCGCCGCCCCACCAGTCCGCGGCACGGAAAGGACTGTGATGAGTGCATCTACGCTCAGCGGCATCGGCGAGATCCACAAACTCCTCGCAAAGTGGGATCCGGAGGGCGTACTTGTCCCTCTCGAGCTGTCCGAGCTGCGGGTCGGACGCGGAACCATCGACACGCTCGTGGACGCCGTTCAGTCAGCCTTGCGGGTGCACTCCCTTGAGGGCGCGTCACAGACCGTGGCCCTCGTCGCAGACACCACGGTGATCACCCGGAGCGGGTCAGACCTCAAGGTGCGGGTGCGCCGCCAGCTTGGGGAGGTCTACGACGTGCGGGACGTGATCCTTAGTGACGGCCATGCCGTGCTGCATGTCACTGAGGACGTGCTGGAGCAGGCCACGCAGGCGATCCGTGGCGTGCAGGCGGTCGTCGCGGTTGGTGGAGGGACCATCAGCGACATCGGCAAGCTCGCGGCTGCACGTGCCGGGGTGCCTGCCGTGGTGATTGTGCAGACAGCGGCATCGGTGGATGGCTTCACGGACAACGTCTCCGTCGTGCTTCGAGACGGCGTCAAGCGGACCGTCCCATCGCGGTGGCCCGACGTGGTCATCGCCGATGCTGAGACGATCGCGGAGGCTCCGGAGGCGATGAACCGCGCAGGTTATGGCGAGATGACGTCGATGTTCACGGCGCCTGCGGATTGGCGTTTGGCAAGCATGCTCGGGACGGACCAATCGTTTCACCGCGGACCGATCGCCATCATGGAGGCGATTGCGGGAACGATCGATGAGTGGTCGTCCGGGCTGCGACAAGCAGATCTGCGCGCAGTCGAAGGGCTGGCCCTCGCGCTTGACGTCCGCGGCATCGCAACCGGTGTCGCCGGCACGACCGCGTGCCTGTCCGGCGTCGAGCACGTGGTGAGCCACATGCTCGACCTGCACCAAGGCGCCAAGGGCTCGCCGATCGGCCTTCACGGCGCACAGGTCGGTGTCGCCGCTGTTGTGGCGGCCACTGCGTGGGAGATGCTCTTTGAGCGGATGGCGGCCGGACGGGCCCACATCCAAGATGCCGCCTTCGACGTAGCTGCCGCCGAGGACCGTGTCCGAGAGGCCTTCTCACACCTCGACGGGCGTATCGCTGAGGAGTGCTGGGCTGACTACTCCCAGAAACTCTCGGTGCTGGCCTCGAACCGTGACCGGATCGAAGACCTGATCTCCTGGTGGCCGGCGCACGAACGAGAACTGCGATCCCTGGTCCGGCCGGCGGCCCAGATTGCCGACGGGCTACGGGAGGCAGGAAGCCCGGTCGACTTCAGCGATCTCGTTCCCAACATCACCCCCGAGCTGGCTCGCTGGGCGGTTGAGTCCTGCGCACTGATGCGTAACCGGGTCAACGTGATTGACCTACTGACACTCCTCGGTTGGTGGACCCCTGCAGACGTGGACGAGGTCCTGCAGCGTGCCGCTCAGCACGCTGCCGGCGAACTGGCCGTGGTGATCTGATCATGCAGCGCGACTACGTGATCGGCGTCGACTGCTCAACGACGGCGGCCAAGGCCGTGGTGTGGGACGCCTCCGGCACCGCGGTGTCGCAGGCACGTTTCAGCTTCGACCTGACCCACCCACGGCCCGGCTGGGGTGAGCAGGACGCCGAAGACTGGTGGTCGGCAACAGCAGCAGCGGTGCGCCGCGCAGTTCAGACGGTCGACGCTTCACGAGTAGCCGCCATGTGTGTGACGCACCAGCGCGAGACCTTTGTCTGCGTCGACTCCGGCGGCCGCCCACTGCGGCCAGCGATGCTTTGGATGGACACGCGAGCGGTCTCTGAGGTGGAAGAGCACGGCTCTGAGGACGTACACAAGACAACTGGCAAACCACCGAACCCCACGCCGGCTTGGTACAAGCTCCTGTGGCTGCGCCGTCACGAGCCAGAGACTCTCTTGCGGGCTGCAGTGATCACGGACGTGCAGGGATTCCTTGTCCACCGACTCACTGGTCACTGGGCAACCTCATGGGCCAGCGCGGACCCGCTCGGCCTGGTCGACATGACGACTCAGGACTACCACGACACTCTTCTCGACGCGGCCGGCATCGCGCGAGAACAACTCCCCGAGCTGCATGCACCTGGGGCGGTCCTGGGCGAGCTCAGCAGCGAGGTCGCGCAGAGCCTCGGTCTGCCAAGCAATGTGCCGGTCGTCGCCGGCGTGGGCGACGGTCAGTCAGCGCAGCTGGGGGCCGGGATCACGGCACCCGGAGCGGCATACCTGAATCTCGGCTCAGGCATCGTCTCGGGCACGTACAGCCCCAACTACACCTACGGCATCGAGTACCGAACACTGTTCGCGGCTGTTCCGGGTGCATACACCCTGGAGACGTTCATCGGCGGTGGGACACACAACCTGACCTGGTTCGTGGACCGGTTCGCCGGCGTAGACACCCGCGCGCTCGGTCTACCGCTCGCGCCCGAGCAGATCCTCGAAACGGCGGCCGCATCACTCCCCCCCGGATCCGACGGCCTCATCGCCTTGCCCTACTGGACCGGAGCGCTGACACCGTACTGGGACCATCACGCGCGCGGCGCCCTGATCGGACTGACCGGGGCACACGGCAAGGCACACATGTACCGGGCACTTCTCGAAGGGCTCGCGTTCGAGCAGCGACTACTCACCGACGGGGCCGAGCGCGCGACCGGCGATCCGATACGGGCGGTCCTAACCATGGGAGGCGGGTCCCGCAGCGGGGTGTGGTGCCAAATTTTGGCCGATGTCATGCAGCGCCAGGTCGACGTGGTGCGCGAGCCAGAAAGCACCTGCCTTGGCGCAGGCATGCTGGCCGCCGCCGCGGTCGGACTTCACTCCAGCATTCCCGAGGCCGCAGCCGCGATGAGCGGCACCCGGGCGGCTTACGAACCAAACTCCGCACGCGCGTCCCGGTACGAGGAGCTGTACGAGGTCTATCGCGAGATCTACCCCGCACTCCGTGACGTGTACCGGCGCCTGTCCTCGGTGGCTCAGCGATGAGCGCGCAACCTGGCCTGGCGCCCGCGACGGTGCGTACGTACGGCGGGTACCTGTTCGACCTCGACGGGACGATCTACCTGGGCGACGAACTGCTCCCAGGAGCCTCCGAGCTCATCACCCGCCTTCGCGCAGCTGGACGCCAGACCTTGTTCCTGTCCAACAACCCCACGCGCGATCCCGAGATGTATGCGGCCAAGCTCGCCAAGCTCGGGATACCGACACCTGTCAGCCATGTTGTGAACCCGCTCGTGACGATGACCGACTGGCTACTTCGCCATGCCCCAGGGGCGGGCGTCTTCGTGATCGGTGAGGAACCCCTGCAGCGCGCCATCGCCGCGGCAGGGTTCCGGCTGACCGACGATCCCAGACAGATTGACGTTGTTGTCGCGAGCTATGACAGGGCCTTCGACTACCGGAAGCTTCAGATTGCATTCGATGCGCTGTGGCAGCACCGCCGCGCACGTCTTGTCACCACCAATCCTGACGCTTACTGCCCCCTTCCCGGTGGCCGGGGGGAGCCTGACGCAGCGGCCGTCGTCGCTGCAATCGAGGCATGCACGGGCACGCGCTGCCAAGTCAATGTGGGTAAGCCCAGCCCTCTCATGCTCCATACCGCCTTGAGGGTTCTCGGCCTTGAGGCCACCGACTGCGTCATGGTCGGCGACCGCCTCTACACCGACATCGCCATGGCGGTGGACGCGGGCATCGACTCGGCACTCGTGCTCACGGGAGAGAGCACCCGGGAGACGGTCGAAGATGCGCCCGCAGACCGGCGTCCGACGTACGTCCTTGAACGCATCGACGAGCTCCTTCAACCGCTGCAGGGATCGCTCGAAGACAGCCCGGCGGCCGCCGGTGCTGGACGCCCGACGACCGTCTAGGTTATGTTCAGTCATCCACTGAATGTTTACCCAAGGGAGGGTGGTCATGGGTCTAGCGCCAGAGGTGCTGCTCGAGATGCAGCGACGGATGCTCCGCATCCGCGGATTCGATGAGCGCGCGTCGAAGATGGTCAAGCGCGGCTTCATCCCGGGGACGGTGCACACCTCGATCGGGCAAGAGGCTCAGGTCGTGGGCGCGTGCATGGCTCTCGGCGAGTCCGACTACATGACGGGGAACCACCGTTCGCACGGCCACCCGATCGGGAAGGGCTCTCCGCTTGGTCCGCTGATGGCTGAGCTTGTCGGCAAGTCCGGCGGTGTCTGCGGCGGCAAGGGTGGGTCGTTGCACCTTGCGGACTTCTCGGTGGGCTCGCTCGGCGAGTCGGGCATCGTGGGGTCATCGATCCCGATTGCGGTGGGTGCCGGTCTTTCTGCGAGCGTTCTCGGCAACAAGCGCGTTTCGCTGGCTTTCTTCGGCGATGGTGCCGCTAATCAGGGGTGCCTGTACGAGGGTATGAACCTCGCTGGCGTGTGGAAGTTGCCCGTGGTGTTCCTGTGCGAGAACAACCAGTACGCCCTGTCTACCCCTGCCCACACCGTTACCTCCGGAGTGATTGCCGAGCGTGCCGCTGGGTTCGGCATGCCCGGAGTCCGGGTGGAGGACGGTCAGGACGTGCTCGCCGTGTACGAGGCGGTCAACACTGCGGTGGAGCGGGCGCGGGCTGGTGAGGGGCCCTCCCTGGTGGAGGTTGTGACCTACCGGTTCCACGAGCACTCCGAGGGCCTACGACTGGGAACTGACTACCGGGACGCCGAGGAGAAGGCGGCGTGGCTGCAGCGTGACCCGATCGTCCTCTTCCGCCGTTGGCTCGCCGAGAACGGGGTGGCCTCCGACGCCGAGCTTGATGCTCTTGAGGCCGAGGTTGCCGCGGAGGTGGACGCCGCCGAGGCGTTCGCCAAGGACTCGCCCTACCCCGACCCGGCGATGGCGTTCGCCGACCTGTACACCGAGCCGGTGCCAATTCGCGGCGCCGTTGAGCTGATCGGAGCACCCGCATGACGGTCATGAGCTACCTGGGCGCCATCGGAGCGGCCCAGCGTGAAGCGATGGAAGCCGACGAGCGAGTCGTCATCATCGGAGAAGACGTCGAGGCCAACGTCTATGGCACCACGGGTGCCGGCAAGTCCCGTCGGGACAAGGGCGACTTCCTGGAGATGTTCGGACGTAACCGGATCCGCAACACGCCGATCTCTGAAGAGGTCATCGTGGGCGCCGCCGCAGGTGCGGCGATGACGGGCCTGCGCCCGATCGTTGACCTCTCCTATTCGTCGTTCCTGTACATGGCGATGGACCAGTTCGTAAACCAGGTCGCCAAGAACCGGTACATGTTCGGCGGTCAGGCCTCGCTGCCGGTGGTGTTCCGTTCGGCGATGTTCTACGGCCTGAACACTGGCGCACACCACTCCGACCGGCCATACCCCATGTTTATGAATGTCCCGGGCCTGAAGATCATCGCTCCCGCCTCACCCAGCGACGCGAAGGGCCTGCTGCGCTCCGCCGTGGACTCTGAGGACCCGGTGCTCACCTTCGAGGCGTGCCCGCTGTGGGGCATGAAGGAGGAGGTTGACGAAGCGGAGTACCGCATCCCGCTTGGGGTGGCCCGCACCGTCCGTCCGGGAAGTGACGTGACGGTCGTCGCCATCTCTTCAGCCGTGCCGGAGGCAGTTCGCGCGGCCGACGCCCTGGCGGAGGACGGCATCTCGGTGGAGGTCATCGACCCCCGCACGCTCGTCCCCCTGGACACAGATGCCGTGCTGGAGTCGGTAGCCCGGACCGGCCGGCTCGTCGTGGCCGATCCGGCACACCGCACATGCTCGGCCGCGGCGGAGATTTCCGCGGTCGTGGCGGAGGACGCGTTCGACGCCCTCAAGGCGCCCATCGTCCGAGTCACGACACCTGACACCCAGATCCCGTTCAGCCCGGCTCTTGAGAAGCAGCTTTACCCCAACAGGGACAACATCGCCGCCGCCGTGCGGCGCGTGCTCGGCTGACCAACACAACGAGAAAGAAGGAACGATCACATGGCTGAAGTTGAGGTCCTGCTGCCCCAGTGGGGCATGGGCATGAGCGAAGGCACCATCACCGCCTGGCTGAAGAACGTCGGCGACGCGGTCACCGAAGACGAAGACCTCGCAGAGATCGAGGCCGAGAAGGTCGAGGAATGCCTCGAGGCCCCCGCCACCGGCATCCTCACCAAGATCCTCGTCCAGACCGGAGAGACCGTCGAGGTCCGCACCCCGATCGCCATCATCGAAACCGAGTAGCGGTCGCCATCATCGAGATCGCATAGCCCACCAGTCCAACTGACGGAGAAGAACCATGACTCGCTACGTCCTCGCCATCGACGAAGGCTCATCCAGCGCCCGTGCGGTTCTGGTCGACCTCGACGGCCGGGTCGTGGCCGAGGCGCGCAATGAACTCCAGCTGCTCATGCCGCACCCGGGGTGGGTCGAGCTAGACCCGCTCGCGGTCTGGGACGCCGTTCACCGCAGCGTTCTCGCTGTCATGGACAGGACTGGTGCAACGGTGAGGGATCTTGTGGCGGTGGGCGTGACCACGCACCGAGAAACCGTCGTGGTCTGGGACCGGACGAGCGGACAGCCGGTGCACAACGCGATCATGTGGTCGTCGAAGCAGACCGACGGCATCGTGCAACGCTGGTCGTCACAGGGGCTCGATGAGGCTTTCCGCACCCGGACCGGGCTGCGCAATGATTCCTTCTTCACCGCAGCCAAGCTGGCGTGGTTGATGGAGAACGTCCCTGGAGCGCGCCAGCGCGCCGAAAGGGGCGAACTTGCCGCGGGAACGATCGACTCTTGGATCCTGTGGAACCTCACCGGCGGGCAGGTCCACCTGACCGACCACAGCGAGGCTTCACGCACCGCGCTGTTCAACCTGGCAAACCTCGAGTGGGATGAAGAGCTCTGCCGCGCATGCGGAATTCCCACCGAGCTCCTGGCGCCGGCAAGGCCCTCGGACAGCCACTTCGGCGAGGCCGCTGCCGCCGTGTTCGGCGGTCGCGGCGCCGGGGTCCCAATCACAGCAGTGCTCGGTGACCAGCAGGCCGGGATGATCGGCCAGGCCGGATTCGGAGCCGGCACCGCGAAGAACACCTACGGCACGACCGGAGTGCTCAGCGCCAACTGCGGCAGCCAACCGGTGCTGATCGACGGCCTGACCTCGAGCGTCCTGTGGACGCTCAACGGGCAGACCGCGTACCAGGCCGAAGGTGTGGCTTTCCACAGCGGTCAGACAGTGCAGTGGTTGCGGGACAAGCTGCGGCTGTTCGGTCCCGGCGATGACGTCGAGGCAATCGCAAGGAGCGTTCCCGACTCCGGCGGCGTGTACCTGGTGCCGGCCTTTGCGGGGATGTGTGCGCCGTGGTGGGCACGGAATGCTCGAGGCAGCGTTGTGGGCCTGACGTTGGAAACGTCCGCCGAGCATGTCGTGCGCGCGGGTCTGGAAGCGCTTGCGTACCAGACGCGGGACATCGTGGACGCGTTTGTCGCCGGCGGCATGAACGTCAGCGAACTGAAGGTTGACGGCGGTGCGGCCCGGAACAACCTGATGTGCCAGTTCCAGGCCGACATTCTCGGCATCCCCGTGGTGCGTCCCGTCGAGCTCGAGCGCACCGCTCTAGGAATCGCATACGTGGCCGGAGCTGGGGTTGGCGTGTGGAAGATCCCCGATGACGTGGAGGCGGGCTGGTCCGTCGACCGCGTCTTCGAACCACAGATGCCGGTTGACCGCCGCGAAGAACTTTACGTCGGATGGCTCGAAGCAATCAGCACCGTGGGTGCGCAACAGAAGACATCACAGACTCTTGAGGAGACACATCATGGCTTGGGGTAACCCCATGGAGATCATCGACCGCGCGGTGCGCGGCGGTTACGCGGTCGGCGCGTTCAACATGCACAACCTGGAGACGACACAAGCTCTGGTGCGCGCCGCCGAGCAGGCCAACTCGCCTGTCTTCCTGCAGGTCGGTAGGGCCATTGTTCCCCATCGGGGTCTGCGGGCCGCGTACGAGATGACCCGGCGCGTGGCCGAAGAGAGCGACGCCGAGCTCGTCATCCACCTCGACCACGGGCCGCTTGAGGAGGTGTACGAGGCGATCAAGCTCGGCTTTCACTCCGTCATGTTCGACGGCGCCCACCTGCCGTTCGAGGAGAACATCAAGGTGACTCGTCGGGTGGTCGAGGTCGCACACGACTTCGGCATCCCTGTTGAGGCAGAGCTCGGCAAGATCCCGGACGCTGACGAGCAGGTCGACTGGTCCTCGTACTACACCGACGTCGCGCAGGCGGAGCGTTTCGTCGCGGAAACCGGCGTCGACCTCCTCGCCGTATCGGTGGGCATCGTCCACGGCGTGCCGATGTCCTCCCCCCAGCCGCTCGACATCGAGCGCATCGAGAAGATTCGCGAGGTCACCGGTATCCCGCTCGTGCTGCACGGCGCCTCTGGTGTCCCCGAGTCGGAGATCCGAGCGGCCCTGGCTGCCGGCGTGCACAAGTTCAACGCCGACACTGACCTGCGCCACGCCTTCCGCGCCGGCATGGAGGCCGTGTGGAGCGAGGGAGACCGTCAGCTCGAGGAGGCGATGGCGGAAGGGCGCGAACGGATGATCGCCGCCACAGTCGAGAAGATGCGGCTCTACGGCTGCGCAGACGCAGCTTCGCTGGCGGCAGCAGCATGACAACGACGCTCGCGCTCGAAGGAACCACGCAGCCGCTGAAGGGCATCCGCCGCACGACATCCCGCCGCATGGTCACGGCATGGCAGGCGCCCGTCTTTCACCTCACCGTCGCGGTCGACATGACCGATGCCCTGGCGGTCAAGGAGCGGGCGCCGGGGGCTACCGTTACCGACGCACTGCTGGCCGCCTGTGGTGCCGCGCTGCAGCAAACGCCGGCGGTGAACGCACACTATGGCGACGAAGCAGTGACGCTCTTCGACCAGGTCAACATCGGCATCGCTGTGGCGACCGATGCCGGCCTTGTGGTCCCGGTCGTCCACGACGTGCCGAGCAAGGACCTCGAAGAGTTGGCCACCAGCCGACGGGATGTGGTCGAACGCGCCCGCAGCGGATCGTTGAGCATGGCGGACGTAGTGGGTGGGACCTTCACCGTCTCGAATCTCGGCATGCTCGGTGTCGACAGGTTCGACGCCATCCTCAACGTGCCACAGGTTGCCATCCTGGCCGTTGGCCGCACAGAGCACCGCCAGGTCTGGAACGACGGTGCCCCGCAGTGGCTTCCGTTGGCGGAGATGACGCTGACCTGTGATCACCGAGCGGTTGACGGCGCCACGGGCGCACAGTTCCTGACCAAGCTCAAGGCGGCCCTGGAGTCGGGTAGGTGACCATCGCGCCGGAGGGGCGCCGGCTCTTGCGGGTCGAGGCACGCAATGCCGAAACACCGATCGAGAAGAAACCTGAGTGGATGTTTCCCTGGTGGCAAGCGAGCAGAACACCGTTACCGAGTTCGAGCAGTCTCCGCGGACCGGGACGATCGCCGTGCGGGAAGAGGCGAAGCAGGTGACCCAGTTCGAATCCTGGCTGCGCGGCCGCGGGCATGAGGTTCGGCGGGTCCGGATCAAGGTGCCGGGAGCGCCACACGTTGGTCACCGACTCCTACGACGTCACCGGGAACGTCCTCTACGAGGCGAAGAGCAGCGTCGATCGCGCGACAGTCCGTCTGGGGGTCGGCCAGGTGTTCGACTACTTTCGGAGTAGCTATCTCGGCCACTCATCTAGAGGACCATGCACCGAGATTGCTGCCTCCCCGGCACATCCGCGCTGATGTTGCACTTGGGTGCACCCCAACGCTACAGCCGGTGACCAGCCATCTTGCCTGCTGCATGAAGCCCACTTCCGAGCTTCTGCAACAGATGTGTGCAAAGGTCTAGACATGACGCAACACACCGGGCAGCGGATCGGTTACGCGCGGGTATCGAGCACCGACCAGAACCTCGCCCGGCAGGTCGCCACGCTCGGCCAGGTGCATCGGCTGTTCGAGGAGAAGCAGTCCGGCGCCCGGCGCGACGGTCGCACCGCCCTGGCGGACCTGATCGGCTACGCCCGCGAGGGGGACACGGTCGTGGTCTCCTCGATGGACCGACTGGCCCGTTCGGTCGTGGACCTGAACCAGATCGTGGGCGAGCTGGTCGCCAAGGGGGTGGTCGTGGAGTTCCTCTCCGAGCGGGTCACCTTCCGGCCGGGCGCCACCGACGCCTTCGCGGATTTCCAGCTCAACATCATGGCGTCCTTCGCCCAGCTGGAGCGGGCCATCGCCAAGGAACGGCAGGCCGAGGGCATCCGCGCTGCGAAGGCGCGAGGCGTCTACACCGGCAGAGCGCGCAAGCTGACCGCCCAGGACCTGGCCAACGCTCGCGAGTGGATCGGGGCCGGCGTGCCCAAGGCCCAGGTCGCGCGCCGGCTCGGCATCGACCGATCGACCCTCTACCGCGCCCTCCCACTCACCACCATGCAGACGAGCTCGGACGCTGGCCCAGCCAACGGTGAGACCTGACGGGACGAGGGTTCCGCCGTCGGACCGTCCGAGCGCCTCACAAACGCCCTCTCAAAACACACCTCGACAAGACCGTTGTGAGGCCGGTTTTGGACGCGCAGGGGGCTCGGCAGTTGATTCCCCGGATTGCTTCAGAACCGAACGTTAATTCGACATTCTCGACAGGCTGGGCTGGTTTGAAGCAGGAGTCACCGCCGTTGCAGGGCGACAGGGAATCCTGGGGGTGTCGCCGCCACAGGATTTGCACCGACGAGCCAGGGAACATTTGTTTACTCGCCCCCGACTGGTGGCGTGGTGACGAGCAGCTGCTCGTTGAGTGCGTTTCTCCTTTTGCCTGCCCGTCCGACACCGCCGTCCTTTCCCCCGTCCATGCCACCGACCTCTACCTCACCGCCGTCGGGGCACTGCTCACCCTCGTATACGTGACCGGCCTGGTGTTTAGGCCCGCACGCCGGGTCGCCCGTGGGCGTCGACTCCTGACCGTGCTCGTGCTGTAAGCCGGAGCCTTCTCGGCGGCCTCGAGGGACTCGCCATCAGGCGCGCCGACCAGCCCTACCGCGGCGACAGACCCGACTGGTTGGCCATCTCCACCTACGGTCTCAGTCTCGGTCTGTCAGTCATGGCATTGATCATTCGTGAGCCGATCGCCGGGTCCGCCGATCAGCCGCCAGCTCCTCGCCAAGAGAGATCCTGCGCACGGCCCTCCCCCCTTGCGCCGACGAAGGTCCGGGCCTATTGTTTCTCGATAACATCGACAAACAATAAGGATGTGCAATGGTCGCGTCAGAGCCGACGCCGAGGCGTCCGTCCCGTCCCACCTTCACCGCTCCGGCCCGGGCCTGGAAGTCCGCGCGGTCGGCGGGCGCGGCGCGCGCCGGCGCCGTGGTTCTCGAGGCCGCCCTGTGGGCCTCGCTCGCCGTCGTGCTGCTGACACGGATCCTCCGGCCGATCCTCGGCCCGGCGATGCTCGGACTCGGGCAGGGGCCTTACTGGGGGCTGGGGGCATCGGTGCCGGCGCGGCTGTCGGACGCCACGTGGCGGACCGCCGTCGAGCAGATGGGTGGCACCGTGCCGCCCGCGCTGGTGCACGGACTCTCCGGGGGGCCGGCCGGACGCGGCGAGCACGTCGAGGCGACGCTACCCACCGGCGTGGAGATCTCGGTCTGGGAACCCATGACGTTCCGCCAGCTCGTCGGCGTCGCCGGGGCCGAGCTGCTGGGTGGGCTCGTCCTCGCGGCCGCATTCCTGCTGGTGATCGCCATGGTGCGGGACCTGCGCCGCGGCGCCCTCTTCACGAACCGGAATCTGCGCCGCGTCTACTCCGTCGCCGCCGTCGCCGGGATCGGTGGGATGCTGGCCGAGATCGCCGGCGCATGGGGCCGGATCGGGGTGCTCCAGAGCCCCCCGCTCGCGGGCGCCGTCGACGTCACCTGGACGATCTCGTTCGTCCCGCTGCTCATCGGGCTGGGCATCGCGGTCGGCGCCGAGATCCTGCGGCTCGGGACCCAGCTGCAGCACGAGGTCGAGGGGCTGGTGTGACTCCGACCGAACCCGCCACCGACGACGACGCGTCGGCGATCGAGGTCCACCTCGACGAGCTCCTCCAAGCCCGGGGGATGACGCTCACCGCGCTGGCCGCCCGGGTGGACATCACCATCGCCAACCTCTCGATCCTTAAGAACGGCCGCGCCCGCGCGGTGCGCTTCTCCACACTCGCCGCGATCTGCCGCGAGCTGAACTGCCAGCCGGGGGATCTGCTCTCCTACCGGCGCGCCGGGGACCGAGTGAACGCAGCTGACGCTGAGCAGAAGGCTGTCAGAGCGCAGGCGCGTCACGATGGAGATTCGCACGCACCTCATCTGTAAGCCACGCGCTTCTGCCAGCGAGACCACGCCGCGGATGCGGGTCATCAGAGGCTCGGCTGCGCAGCCTCGGTTGACGAATACCAGCCTCAGGTCTCGAACGCTATGGACCCCATATCCCCGGCAGTTAGACAGACCCAGGTACGGGACGTCGCGGCTTGCGGATTCGGCGTCCCGCCCAAACGTTCGTGCAGTGAGAAGCTGCTGAACGTCGTTATCACCGCAGCACCGGCAATGGGTGCGGCTGTTCTGATCCATCCCTGCTGCGACTCGTCAAGTGAGGCGTTCTGCTACCCCGAGCAAGTAGTCCGATCCGATGGCCGTCTTCCACCGCTCCGCTGGGTCAAGGCCGTGATGGTGTAGTTCGGCGAGGAACTGCCCGGCGCCGAACCGATCTTGTTCGGGGTGGTCGAACAGGAGGCGATAACTCGGTCGTGCCAAGGCGGCCGAGGTGACTTCGACGAAGTAGAACCGTCCGCCGGGGCGCAGCACTCGTGCGGTTTCCGCGAGTACGGAGCGCCAGTTCTCGATGTGGTGGAGGGCGGCGAAATCGAACACGGCGTCGTAGGTGGCGTCCTGGGCGCCGAGCACTGCCCGCAGGTCGTGCGCCTCGCCGCATTCAACCCACACGGCGTCGTTGTAGCGCTGCAGCCTACGTCGGGCACGAGCCACCATGGCCGGATCCGCGTCGACCGCGTCGACCGTGGCCGCGCCCATACGGTCCAAGATCAGTTTGGTCCCGTAGCCAGACCCGCAGCCGATCTCCAGCACGCGTCCGCCGCCGACCCGGCCTCCCAGTCGGGTGAGCACAGCCATTTCGTAGTAGCGCTGCAGCGCCCGGCGGGCGGGGTTGTTCACCGCAATGGTCTCAACGGAGTTCATCAGCATCGTGACACCTTCAAGTCGGACGCGGACGTGAAGTTCGGACGCAGTTTGCGTGCAGCTCAACGATGACGGAGGACCGAGAGCACGAGGCCCACCGGGATACTGACAGCGATCACGCACACGAGGAGCAAGTGGGCCACGAACAACACGGCGCTCCCCGTGCGCGGCCCCCTGACCGCGTGGGCGAACAGCGCGAGCGCGACGATCAGGACCAGACCGCCGGCGGCAACGAGCACCGGGGTGCCGGCGAGTGTCGCAGCCAGCACGGCGGTGTTACCGGCGTTCCACATCACGATTTCCCAGGCCCTCGTGCGTGGGGTCGGCAGCCGAGCCGGGACCAGTGCTTGACCTACACCCAGGCCGAGCTGGGCGACTCCCGCGACGAGCACGAGATAGGCGGCGGCCCATGAGCCGTCCTCGAAGCCGGTCGGACCGGTGACGGCAGCGACGAGCCCGCCGACGATGATGCAGACGAGGCCAACCGACACGAAGGGCACCATCGCGTGCCATCGGTGCTGCAGGTCCTCATCGGTTGTGGTGGCGAGCTCTGGCATCACTTGGTCTCCCGCCGTTCCTTTCGACGGGCGGCTCGGGCGTACCGCGTGCCGGTCGAGACTCAACCCGCCCGGGATGACAGGCGTCCCCGTGGCGTCGCGCCGCCGTGAATGTAGATGCCGGGTCCCGGGCCGGGCGTTGTTGTTCACACCGATCTAGCGGCCACGTGGGGCGCGTCCTCGGCTATGGCGTGCAGTGCCAAAGTGGCGTGGGCGTAGGCGCCGCCCGCGCGCATCTCGGCGGCGACCCAGATGGCCTCCATGATCTCCTCGGGACTCGCCCCCTTGCGTTGGGCGAGCTTGGTGTGCCCGTCGATGCAGTACGGGCACTGGGTCACGTGCGCGACCGCAACGGCGATCAGCTGTTTGGTCTTCTCCGGCAGCGCGCCGTCGGCGAACACCGCGCGGCTGAACTCCTCGAAGGCCTCGTGGATGCCCGGCGCGAGCTCGCGGCGCCGAGCGGCCAGCTCCGGAGTGGTGCGGTGGTACATCGTGTCCTCCACGGGCTCTCTCCTTTTTAGGGTCTGTGGTTACGGGTCTGTACCTGGAGGAGGGTGGTGAGGACCGTGGCCTCGCTGATGTCGACGTGCTTCGTGGCGGTGATCAGCGTCAGTGGCCCACGCTCGGCCAGGTCGCGGAGGTGCTCGAGGGCTGCGGCACGCTCGGGCTCGTCGAGCTCGGCGCGGTAGCGGCGTGCGAACTCCTCGAAACGTGCCGGGTCGTGGGCGTACCACTTGCGCAGCTCCGTCGACGGCGCGATCGACTTGCACCATTCGTCCAAGCCAGCCCTGTCCTTGCTCACCCCTCGGGGCCAGATGCGGTCGACCAGCACGCGCGCACCATCGCCCGGTCCCGGCTCCTCGTACGCACGGCGGACCCTCACCTCATGACTGTGCGCCATGACAGCTTCCTCTCCTCAAAATTCCTCGAGCCCGAGACACCACCGGGCTCTGCCACCGAGGCACAGCGGGGCTGCCATGACCGTCCGGCCGACTTCATCGACCGCCGCCTGGCTCGTCCGGCTCGTCGTGCGTGGCGCGTTGGTCGATCACCTGGGTCTGGCCTTCGGTTTCTGCGCCGGCGTAGATGGACTCCAGCAGGTCGCGGTTGTGCCCGGTCGGTGCCATCGCCGCGATCTCGGGGTGGTGCAGGTCGAAGGCGGGGCGCTCGGAACGGATGCGCGGCAGTGCGGTGAAGTTGTGTCGCGGGATCGGGCAGGCGGTGGCCCACTCCAGGGAGTTGCCGAAGCCCCACGGGTCGTCGACGAACACGGTTCGCGGGCCGCGTTGGGTGATGTAGACGTTCCACAGGAACGGCAGCGTTGACAGGGTCAGGATGACGGCGCCGACCGTGGAGATCTGGTGGTAGAGCTGGACACCGTCCTCGGGCATGTAGTCGGCGTAGCGACGGGGCATGCCTTGCACGCCGAGCCAGTGCTGGACGAGGAAGGTCGTCTGGAAGCCGATGAACAGCAACCAGAAGTTGAGCTTGCCCAGGCGCTCGTCGAGCATCCGGCCGGTCCACTTCGGCCACCAGAAGTAGAAGCCGGAGTACATCGCGAACACCACGGTGCCGAAGACGACGTAGTGGAAGTGCGCCACCACGAAGTAGGTGTCATGGACCTGGAAGTTCATCGCCGGACTGGCCAGCACCACCCCGGTGAGCCCACCGAAGAGGAACGTCACCAAAAACCCGAGGGAGAAGAGCATCGGTGTCTCAAAGGTGAGCTTGCCCCGCCACATGGTGCCGACCCAGTTGAAGAACTTGATCCCGGTGGGCACGGCGATGAAGAAACTCATCAGGGAGAAGAAGGCGAGCAGGACCCCGCCGGTGGTGAACATGTGGTGCGCCCACACCGACATCGACAGCGCCGCGATCGCGATGGTGGCGAAGACCAGTCCCTTGTAGCCGAACACCGGTTTGCGGGAGAAGACGGGCAGGACCTCCGTGACGATGCCGAAGAACGGCAGCGCGATGATGTAGACCTCCGGGTGGCCGAAGAACCAGAACAGGTGCTGCCACAGCAGCACCCCGCCCGCCTCCGGGTTGTAGATCTGCCCGCCGAGCACACGGTCGACGCCCAGGCCGAAGAGGGCGGCGGCCAGCACCGGAAAGGCCATCAGCACCAGCAGGGACGTGATCAGCACGTTCCAGGTGAAGATCGGCATCCGGAACATCGTCATGCCGGGGGCGCGCAGCGTGATGATCGTGGCGACGAAGTTGACCGCACCGAAGATGGTCCCAAACCCGGTCATCGCCAGGCCGAAGACCCACAGGTCCGCTCCGAGACCCGGGGAGAAGACGGCGTTGGAGAGCGGGTTGTAGGCCGTCCAGCCGAAGCTCGCCGCACCCTTGGGGGTCAGGAAGCCCGCGACGACGACCAGGCCACCGAGGAGATAGAGCCAGTAGGCGAGCATGTTCAGCCGCGGAAAGGCCACGTCCGGGGCGCCGATCTGGACCGGGACCATGATGTTGCCGAAGCCGACGAACAGCGGGGTCGCGAACAGCAGCATCATGATCGTGCCGTGCATCGTGAACAGCTGGTTGTACTGCTCGTGGGAGTGCACCAGCTCCAGGCCCGGGGCGAAGAGTTCCGCCCGGATCAGCACTGCCAGCACGCCACCGACGATGAAGAACATGAACGAGGTGACCAGATACATGTAGCCGATCACCTTGTGATCGGTGGAGGTCAGCCACGAGACCACCGTCCTGCCCCACCGCTGCTTGCCCGGTGGCAGGCCTGGTACGGCGTGGGTGCGGAACTCAGCGGTGGTAGCCATCTTCGGCCCCCTCAGGGCTGATGGTCGGGGCGCACGGAGCGCCGGCTCTCGACGGGAGCACAACTCGGACGGAGCACGTGCCTGCTGCGGGTGAGACGATTGAGGCATGCGAGCTGCCGGGGAGGTGGACCCAGACCGCACCGATGCGGTCTCCAGCCGTGTCCGCGTCCTGCGCGCGCTGCGGGACTCGCCAGAAGGTCTCGGCGTGCAGGACCTCGCGACCCGGCTCGGCCTGCACCCGAACACGGTCCGCTTCCACCTGGGTCGGCTGGAGCAGGACGGCCTGGTCCACCGCCAGGGCGAGCACCCGAACTCTCCCGGCCGTCCTGCGCTGCGGTTCACCGCGGCCCCGCAGCCCAACGCGCTGGGCACCCGACGTGAGTTCCGGGCGCTGGCCGAGGTGCTGGCGAGTGTTCTCGCCGAGGGCGTCCCTCGGTCCGCCGAGCTGACCGAGCAGGCCGGCAAGGCCTGGTCGCAGCGCCTGATGGAAGACTGGACCGGGCCGGCCGCCGACGCCACCGAGGCCATCACCCTGCTGGCAGAAGCATTGACCAGCATCGGCTTCGATCCCCAGATCACCTCCGACCGCCACCAGCTCTCGCTGCTCCAGCGCCACTGCCCGTTCCTGGAGATCGCCCAGGAGCACCGCGACGTCGTGTGCTCGCTCCAACTCGGCCTGATCCGCGGCCTGCTCGAACGCCTCGGCGCCCCGGTCGAGGTGACCCGCCTGGTGCCCTTCGCCACCTCCCAGGGATGCCTCGTGCAGTTCGCGACGAGATGACAGGAACGGATCAAGACCTGGCCGAGCACGGATGGGCAGTCTCCGCGCCACCGCCTCCGGGACCGGCACCGGATCGTCAATTGGACCTGCTGCTCCCACGCCGGGGCTGAGCCAGGAAGCGGCAGCTCTCGCCCCACCTCCTCGCCCATGACATAGCCGACGCGGGGTGGAACGTCGCGACTGTTGCGCCGTAATCACGCGGATCGGGCGAGCTGCCATCAGGTGTGCCGCGCGCCGCTCCCCCTCGTCGGCGCGGATGCGCAGCGGCGGAGGTCGGTTCGTCCATGTGGCCCCCCGGACGCTCGTCCACATGGGCCTGCCCTGCACATCGGTGCCTGCGCAGCAGTCCCGTAGGTCCACGTCTGCCTCCAACCGTCAGCCCTTGCATCTTCCGTCCTCCCGGGGGTTAATACAAGGACAACTCGTGAAAAAGAGGCATCATGAGCACTCACGGCTAGCCGCGCCTCCGGCTCGTCCGGGCGCGTCAACGATCGCTGTGCCGGGGTCGCAGCTGACCCGGTCTCGCACGGCACTCAAGGCCCGGCCACCCAGGTTGTGGTTCGGGGCTCCGCTCCACGCGTCGACGGCTGCCCCTAGCCGCTCTCACCCCGATCACCGTTCCCACGAGGAGACCGCGAGCTGCGGAGAACGGCCATTGGGGAGGGCGAAGCCCGACATCTCAACCTCAGTTGTTGCAGCGCGGTCGACCCAACAAGAACACAGGGGGTTAGCGCGCCGGTGAGGCGCCCCCGGGAGGACATCGTGACTATCCGAGTCGGCATCAACGGCTTTGGTCGCATCGGCCGCAACTTCACCCGTGCCGTGCTGGCCGAGGGCGCCGACATCCAGATCGTCGGCGTCAATGACCTGACCGACACCAGGACGCTCGCCCACCTGCTGAAGTACGACTCGGTCCTGGGCAGGCTCGAGGAGCAGGTCAGTTTCACCGAGGACTCGATCAGCGTCGGGGCCCTGACCTTCAGGGCGTTCGCGGAGAAGGACCCGGCCGGGCTGCCGTGGGACGAGCTGGGCGTGGACATCGTCATCGAGTCCACCGGCCGCTTCACCGACGCCACCAAGACCCGCGCCCACCTCGACGCCGGCGCCAAGAAGGTCATCATCTCCGCGCCGGCCAAGAATCAGGACGCCACCTTCGTCATGGGCGTCAACCACACCGAGTACAACCCGGCGAAGCACCACATCATCTCCAACGTTTCCTGCACCACCAACTGCCTCGCCCCCCTGGCCAAGGTGCTCGACGACGAGTTCGGCATCGTGCGCGGCGTGATGACCACCATCCACGCCTACACCGCCGACCAGAACCTCCAGGACGGCCCGCACAAGGACCCGCGGCGCGCCCGGGCCGCGGCCCTGAACATCGTGCCCACCACCACCGGCGCCGCCAAGGCGGTCTCCCTCGTCCTGCCCCAGCTCAAGGGCAAGCTGGACGGCTACGCCATGCGGGTCCCGGTCCCCACCGGCTCCGCCACCGACCTAACCTTCACCGCCGCAAGACCGGTGAGCATCGAAGCTGTCAACGCCGCGATGAAGAAGGCCACCGAGAGCGAGCAGTGGAAGGGCCTGATGTCCTACACCGAGGACCCCGTCGTCTCCTCCGACATCGCCGGCGACCCGCACATCTCGATCTTCGACGCGGGCCTGACCAAGGTGATCGGCGACCTGGTCAAGGTCGTCGCCTGGTACGACAACGAGTGGGGCTACGCCCACAGCCTGGTGCTGATCACCGCCTACGTCGGTCAGCACCTCTCCCCCGATCGACCTCGGCCAGCACGCGCGCCACAGGCGGTACTCGGCTGACCGGGTCCGCGCGAACGGGCAGACAACCGCCACGGCTTCGACTCGCGGAGACCGGGAGCACGCTAGGAGGCACACGCCATGGGCACACCACTGAAGAGCCGGGGAAGCACCACCTGGAACGGGGACCTGGCTTCCGGATCGGGCGCGACCACGCTCGACAGCTCCGGGGTCGGACGGTTCAACGTCGACTGGAAGGCCCGCACCACGAGCCACGACGGCTGGAGGACCTCGCCCGAGGAGCTCCTCGCCGCCGCACACTCCGCCTGCTTCGCGATGCAGCTCTCCCGCGAGCTCACCGAGAACGGCACCCGACCGACACGGCTGGACGCCACCGCGGAGGTCAGCTTCGTCGCCGGCACGGGAATCACCGGCATCCACCTCCACATCACCGCCCGGGTCCCGGGAGTCTCGGCGGAAGGCTTCCGGCGCATCGCCGAGTCAGCGGCGATGAACTGCCCGCTCAGCCGGGCCCTGACCGCCGTCGAGGTCACCCTCAGCACCACCCTCCAGCCCTCGCGTCCTGTCCCGGGACCGAGGAGTATCCGGCCATCGGCGGTAGCAAGACCCGTGTTCCGTGGGACCGCTGCTCGCCAGGTGCAGTCCTTGCGAGGGAGATGACCGTGACGCGCAACAGCTTCGATGCTCGCGCCGAGCTGAAGGTCGGTGGCCGGCGTTACGAGATCTTCCGTCTCGACCACGTCCAGGGCACCGCGCGGCTGCCGTACAGCCTGAAGGTCCTCCTGGAGAACCTGCTCAGGTGCGAGGACGGCACGGTCGTGACCGCTGACCAGATCACCGCTCTGACGAGCTGGGACCCGGCGGCGCACCACGGCGCGGAGATCCAGTTCACCCCGGCCAGGGTGCTGATGCAGGACTTCACCGGCGTTCCCTGTGTCGTGGACCTGGTGGCGATGCGCGACGCGATGGCCACGTTCGGCGGTGACCCGCAACGGATCAACCCCTTGATCCCCGCCGAGCTGGTCATCGACCACTCCGTGATCGCCGACGCCTTCGGCAGCCCCGACGCGTTCCGGGTCAACGCCGACCTGGAGTTCTCCCGCAACCAGGAGCGCTATCAGCTGCTGCGCTGGGGCCAGCAGGCCTTCGACGACTTCGTCGTCGTGCCGCCCGGTACCGGGATCTGCCACCAGGTCAACCTCGAGTACCTCGCCCGGGTCGTGTTCACCCGCGAGATCCTCGGCGGGTCGGGGCTGCCGCAGGCCTACCCCGACACGCTCGTCGGCACGGACTCGCACACCCCGATGGTCAACGGTCTGGGCGTGCTCGGCTGGGGCGTCGGCGGGATCGAGGCCGAGGCCGCCATGCTCGGCCAGCCGATGAGCATGCTCGTCCCCCAGGTCCTGGGCATCAAGCTCACCGGTGCCCTTCCCGACGGCGCGACCGCCACCGACCTCGTCCTCACCGTCGCGCAGCTGCTGCGGCACAAGGGCGTCGTGGGCAAGATGGTCGAGTTCTACGGGCCCGGCGTAGCCAACGTCCCGCTGGCCAACCGGGCGACCATCGGCAACATGAGCCCCGAGTACGGCTCCACGAGCGCGATCTTCCCCATCGACGAGGAGACTCTGCGCTACCTGCGGCTGACGGGGCGAAGCACGGAACACGTCGCCGTCGTGGAGGCCTACGCCAAGGAGCAGGGCCTGTGGCACGAGCCTGACCACGAACCGATCTACTCCGAGACCGTCGAGTTCAACCTGGACGCCGTGGTCCCTTCGATCGCCGGGCCAAAACGCCCCCAGGACCGCATCGCCCTGTCCAAGGCCCGCCGCGTCATCGGTCAGATCCTCACCGAGGGCTCACAGGTGCCGGCCGAGCTCGTCGGCCTGGACGAAGCCTCTGCCGAGTCGTTCCCGGCCTCGGACCCCATCGCCTTCGGCCGCATCGAGGACCAGCAGCAACCGGTGGACCGATCACGCCCGGACGCCGACGTCACCTGGCCCACCGCGCCGGTACCCGTCACGATCGACGGCCGGGCGACCGAGCTCGACCACGGCCACGTCGTCATCGCCGCCATCACCTCCTGCACCAACACCTCCAACCCCTCGGTCATGCTCGCCGCCGGCCTGCTCGCCAAGAACGCCGTCGCGCGCGGACTGACCACGCGGCCGTGGGTCAAGACCTCCCTCGCTCCCGGGTCCCGGGTCGTCACCGACTACTACGACGAGGCCGGACTCACCCCGTACCTGAACGAGCTCGGGTTCGACCTGGTCGGCTACGGCTGCACCACCTGCATCGGAAACTCCGGCCCCCTGATCCCCGAGGTCAGCGCCGCGGTGACCGAGCACGACCTGAACGTCGCCGCGGTGCTCTCCGGCAACCGCAACTTCGAAGGACGCATCCACGCCGAGACCCAGATGAACTTCCTCGCCTCACCACCACTGGTCATCGCCTACGCCCTGGCCGGGACCATGAACACCGACCTGACCAGCGACCCCCTCGGCCACGACACCGACGGCGAACCGGTGTACCTGCGCGACATCTGGCCCTCCACCGACCAGGTCGAGGCGGTGGTCGGGCAGGTGGTCCAGGCACAGATGTTCACCAAGGGCTACTCCGACGTCTTCGCCGGTGACGCCAACTGGCGCAGCCTCGACATGCCCTCGGCGGAGATGTTCACCTGGGACGACACCTCCACCTATGTGCGCCGCCCGCCCTACTTCGAAGCGATGCCCCGCGAGCCCGAGCCGCTGCGTGACATCACGGCCGCCCGGGCGCTGGCCGTGCTCGGCGACTCGGTCACCACCGACCACATCTCGCCGGCCGGATCGATCCGCAAGGACTCACCCGCCGGGCAGTACCTCCTCGACCATGGCGTGAGCGTCCGCGACTTCAACTCCTACGGCTCCCGGCGCGGCAACCACGAGGTGATGATCCGGGGCACCTTCGCCAACATCCGGCTGCACAACCAGCTGGTCCCCGGCATCGAGGGCGGGTTCACCCGCCACCTGCCCGACGGGGAGCAGATGAGCATCTTCGACGCCGCGACCGCCTATGCCGCCGACGGCGTGCCCCTGCTCGTACTTGCCGGCGCCGAGTACGGCTCCGGGTCCTCCCGGGACTGGGCCGCCAAGGGCACCACACTCCTGGGCGTACGAGCCGTGCTCGCCGAGTCCTTCGAACGCATCCACCGCTCCAACCTCATCGGCATGGGCGTCCTTCCCCTGCAGTACTCCCCGGGGGAGTCCGCCCGCAGCCTCGGCCTCACCGGGGAGGAGACCTTCACCGTCACCGGCCTCGCCGGCGCCGAGACGGTCCCGCCCGAGGTCACGGTCCGAGCCGACGGCGAGCACGGGCAGACAGAGTTCGCCGCCGTCGTACGGATCGACACCCCCGCGGAGCAGGAGTACTACCGCCACGGCGGCATCCTGCAGTACGTCCTACGACACCTCCTCACAACCGCGGAGGTGGGCACGAGCTGACACCCGCCCAGAAGTGGCCGCGGCATGCCCCGGACAGGTTCATACCGCGCCCCACCACAGCCCCGGTCCCCCCGACCCACCACGAGGGAAAGCACACCATGTCCACACCAGTGACCAGCGCCGGCCGCTCCAGCGGCCCGACGGACCCGGACGAAGCCGCTCCCCTGCCACGCACGCGGCTCCTGGACCGGAAGGAGGTCGCCGACGGCACCATGGCCTTCTACTTCGAGAAGCCGCCCGGGTTCGAGTACAGGGCCGGCCAGTTCGCCGACTACACCCTGCTCGACCCCGCCGAGACCGACAGCGAGGGTGACATCCGCGGCTTCACCCTGACCAGCGCCCCCTACGAGCCCCGGCTGATGGCCACCACCCGCCTGCGCGACACCGCCTTCAAACGCGTCCTGCGGGACCTGCCGATCGGCACCGAGCTCCTGCTCGACGCCCCGCACGGCTCCTTCACCCTTCACCACAACGTCGCCCGGCCCGCCGTCTTCCTCACCGGCGGGATCGGCATCACCCCCGTGCGCAGCATCGCCCTGCAGGCCGCCCACGAGCAGACAGGCCCCGCGATCACCGTGTTCTACTCCAACAAGCGCCCCGAGGACGCG
This sequence comes from Georgenia soli, assembly GCF_002563695.1. Classification (NCBI taxonomy): domain Bacteria; kingdom Bacillati; phylum Actinomycetota; class Actinomycetes; order Allobogoriellales; family Allobogoriellaceae; genus Georgenia; species Georgenia soli. The sequence continues at coordinate 46,441 of NZ_PDJI01000003.1, forward strand.
GCCTTCCTCGAGGAGCTGCACCGGCTCGCCGAGACCGAGCCAAACTTCACCCTCGTCGCCACCATGACCCGGCCCGAGACATCCCGAACCGCCTGGACGGGCGAGACCGGGCACGTGGACCAGGCCATGCTCTCCCGACACCTCGACGACCTCACGGCCCCCATCTACTACCTCAGCGGCCCCGCCACGATGGTCCGCGCCATGCGCGCGGTGCTCAACGGTGCCGGCGTCGATGACGACGACATCCGCACCGAGGAGTTCTCCGGCTACTGAGCCACCCACCATCACACCCGCACCCACTTCGAAGGAGAAGTCTCATGGCTGCCAACGTCGCCAGCCCCACCACCCCAGGAGCCAACGCCGGCGCGCAGCACCACGCCCGCACCGATCCCGCCTACGGCGCGTTCGCGCTGCTGCGGATCGGCTTCACCGTCCTGCCGATCGTCTTCGGCCTCGACAAGTTCACCAACGTCCTGACGAACTGGGAGGCCTACCTCGCCCCGTGGATCGTGAACCTGCTGCCCTTCACCGCCCACACCGCCATGATGATCGTCGGCGTGATCGAGATCGTCGCGGGCGTCCTGGTAGCGCTCAAGCCCCGCTACGGCGCCTACGTCGTCGCCCTGTGGCTGGCCGGCATCCTCCTCAACCTGCTGACCTACACCGGCTTCTACGACATCGCTCTACGCGACTTCGGGCTGCTGCTGGCCGCCCTGACCCTGGGCCAGCTCGCCAGCGTCTACGACCGGCCCCGGCAACGACCCGCCCCCGCCACTCACTGACCGCTCCGATCACGAAGGAACCGCCATGCGTGACCCGCACGCTGCCCTCACGGAGGCCGGCGTCTCGTCGCATGGAAGCTTCGAGTCCGAGCCAAGTGCTGTCATGTCGGTTTACGGCGCCAACTTGCCATGGCGAACCGGGCGCAGGGCGAAGTTGGGGCGCCGGCGGACCAGCACCCGCCCGGGGTCCCGGAGCAGGACGCCCCCGCAGTGGCCGCCGGCTAGGAAACCACATCATCGTTTGCGGCCCGTGAGCTGTGACTGGCAGAGGACGCCTGGGGGAACTTCAGCGTTGGGCAGGGGGTGAGCAGGGGGTGAGCCTCACAGGCCCCACCCGGGACGGATCCACGCCAGCGCAGGAACTGGTGAACCCGCCGGAGGGCACCATAGGTATTTCCACGTGCGTCAGTTGCCCAGCGCTGCAGCCCTGGCCCGGCCGTACTCCTCGTCACTGATCACCCCGTCGCGGTGGAGCATCGCCAACTCGTCCAGCCGCGCCCGGATCGGAGATGCGTCGCGCGGGGCGAGGAGTTGGCTCTCCATCACGCGCGCCGCCAGGTCGGTCTCTACCGTGAACGGGTCCAGACCGTGCTGGCGGGCTCGGCGAAAGTTCTTTACCGCGATGATGACGACGGTGAGACCGCCGATCGCGATCAGGACCGTCACGACCATGAAGAGAGTGGCGAACGCCGGGTCAGGCGGCAGCAGGTCGGTGGGCATCATCGCTCCCTCGTCGTCCGACAGTGGCGCGAGCATACCGACATCAGGTCAGGTGACGACCGCGTCCGGCCAATCGCTGAGGTCGTCTCTGCCCGGGCGCCAACTCTGCACGGCAGTTTTAGCCAGGGCAAGGTGATCGGCGCGGGGTTGGCATCCTCACCGCCGCTTCTCCGTATCTGCCCACCTGATGCTGTCGTCGTCGGTGTACCGGACTTGCACTGCCCGGCGTGTCCATCGTCGCGACCGCATCGACCGACCGGATGTCGGCGGCGATCGCGAGTGCGAATACCCGTCGGGGCGGGCACAGGGGTGCACGGCTGCCTTGATGGGCTGGCCGTACTGGTCGGGCGTGAGGCCGCGCGACCGCGTAGTCAGTGGAAGACCGGTCGTCACCGGCCCGACCATCGACGCCTGGCCGCATCCGCAAATCAGCGTTTGTACTCGCGAAGTTGAGCATCGGCTTCGGACCACATCTTCTATGTCATGCCGGCGATGATGGTCTGAAGGCGAGGTGGAAGCTGTCGTCGAGCTCGAGGCGGCGGACTCCTATGCGGTATACCGGCTCGAGATTTTCGGGAGTCAGGACCTCGGGTGGTGTGCCGGACGCGATGACCCGGCCCTGGCTGAGGAGTAGCAGGCGGTCGCAGTAGGCGGCGGCGAGGTTGAGGTCGTGCAGGACCACGGCGATGGCGTGGTCGCTGTTGCGGGCCAGGCTGCGCACCAGGTCGAGGATCTCGTGCTGGTAGCGGATGTCCAGGTGGTTCGTCGGTTCGTCCAGCAGCAGGTGGGTGGCTTCCTGTGCCAGGGCGCGGGCGATCAGCACTCGCTGGCGTTCCCCGCCGGAGAGCCGGTCGAAGCTCTGGTCTGCTCGGCTCAGCATCCCCACACGTTCCAGTGCCTCTGCGGCAGCCTGCTCATCCCGTGCCGTGTGGCGACCCAGCCGTGGATGGTGCGGGGTGCGGCCGAGCAGGACCATGTCGGAGACCAGGAGCGGCAAGTCACCGGGGGTCTCCTGCACCACCACGGAGACCGTCTGCGCCAGCTCGCGGGCGTTGAGACGGTGCAGTTCCGTGTGGTCCAGCATGACGGTGCCGGTCCGGGGGGACAGCGAGCCGTACAGGATCCGCAGCAGGGTGCTCTTGCCGCTGCCGTTCGGTCCCACCAGGCCCAGGACCTCGCCGTGCCGCGCCTGCAGGTCTACATGATCAAGGACGTTGCGGGGGCCGTAGGAGAAGGAGATCCCAGAGCCGGAGATCACGGGTTGAACCGTTCGACGATGCGCTCGAGTCCCTTAACCGATAGTGGCGAGGGGGGCTCCGTGAAGTTGAAGAGCTGGACCAGGACGTCGTTGTTGGCCACCGCAGTGATGGCCGAGGCACCCGTCAGCGATGTCACGGCATCGGCCACGGCAGCGGGATCTCCGTCGGAGTGGAGCAGGACCAGGACGTCGGGGTTGCGACCGATGAGCTCCTCGCGGGTGACCTCGAAGACGCGCTGGTGGACGTCGTCGAACACGTTGATCAGTCCGGCGGCCTCCAGCTGCGGCTGGGCCATGGACCTGGTGCCGTAGGCGTAGATGCTCCCGCCGCCGACCGTCGGGTACAGGACGGCCGCCGTGCGGCGGGCGGTGGTGCTCGTCTCGGAGGTGAGCTGCTCCAGCTGGCCCTCGAGCTCGCTGGCCGCAGCCGCAGCCTGTTCTTCGACGTCGAAGATCTCTCCGTAGGTGTGCAGCTGGTCGCTGATGGTGTTGAACGTCGGCGCTTCGGGGGCTCCGGGGCAGAAGGATGGTTCCTGCAGCACGGGGATGCCGGCGGCGGCAAGTTGTTCTCGGTTGAGGTTCTCAGCCGAACCGAGGACCAGGTCCGGACGCTGCGCCAGCACGGCTTCCTGCGAGATCTGCAGGTGGCCGGTGGTGTCCAACTTGTCGGTCAGGAGCGGAACGCGCGCCAGCTCGGACCGGGTTGCCGCATCGAAGTAGTCGGACGGGTAGACGCCCGCACGGGCCACGACCTTGTCCATCACACCAAGCGCTGTCAGGTAGGCCACCGGTGAACTGTCCAGCAGGACCACCCGTTCCGGCGGCGCATCCACCGTGACCTCGACGCCACAGTTGGTGGTGACCACTGGGTATCCGTCGACGTCCGGCTGCTGGCCGGTCGTGCTGGGGCTGCCGGCACAGCCGCCGAGGCCAATCGCGAGAACAATGGCGGCGGACACGGACAGCAGGTGGATGGTTCGCATGTCTCTTTCCTTCGAACAGTGGGCGTTGAGCGACGGACGGGTGCGCGGAGGGAGGATCAGTGGACCGGGGCCATCCTTCGGGTGAGATGGATCAGGAAGGGGGCACCGACGAACGCGGTGATGATCCCGATCGGAATCTCCTGGGGCTGGAGCAGAGTCCGTGCCAGCAGATCGGCCCAGATCAGGAAGATCGCACCGAGCAACGCAGAGACGGGTACGGCCCAGGTGTGCACGGACCCGACGAGCCTGCGCGCCAGATGCGGGACCACCAGTCCGACGAAACCGATGGACCCTGCGGCGGCCACGACCACACCTATGCACAGTGAGACGATGACGAGAAGCTGGGCGCGGAATCGTGCGGGTGCTACGCCGAGGATGTGCGCGGTCTCGTCCCCGATCGCCAGTGCGTCCAGCTGCGTGCCGCGAAGAGTCAGCACGCCCGTGGTCGCTACGACGACTGCGACGACGATGGCCAAGGGGCTGCCCCACTGCGCCAAAGTCAAAGACCCCAGCAACCAAAACATCACGGACCGGGACCCCTCGGCGGATCCGGAGGCGAAGACCAGGAAGCTGGTCACAGCCGTCAGGGCGTAACCGATCGCGACGCCGGCGAGCAGCAAGCGGATCGAGGTCACCCGTCCGGCGGCGCCCGCGACGAGGAAGACCATCATCGACGCCACCAGGGCGCCGATGAAGGCGCTGGCCGGCAGCGCGTGCTCGCCCAGGCCGAGTCCGACACCGAACAGGATCATGGCTGCCGCACCACTGGAGGCCCCCGAGTTGATGCCGAGCAGGTAGGGATCGGCCAGCATGTTGCGCACCATCGCCTGCAGGGCCATTCCGCAGACCGCCAGTCCGGCACCCACCGCGCTGCCGAGCACCACGCGGGGCAGTCTGAGGTCCCAGACGATCGCCACTGCCGTCGGATCGAGTTGGTACGCCGGCACCGGCCCGGCCAGGTGGGACCAGATCACCCGGGCCACCGTCGCCGCATCAACAGTGACGGGCCCGCTCACCACCGACGCGACCATTCCGGCGAGGAGAACAGCGGTCAGCGTAAGCACCCAGAAGCGATGATGGCGACGGAGCCGCGCCCGGCCCAACGGGTCGGCCTCTAACAGGGTTCGAACATCGCTCCGGTCGAGTTCGCGGGGGCTCGTGCCCCGTGATGGAATGAGAATCAGTGCCTCCCGAAAGAGAATTGAAGCGGACGAGCCCTGCCACACGGACGAAGGCGACCGCAGAGTGAGGCAAACAGACGGGTCAGCCGTACATCTGAACGCGCGCGGAGACCGCTAACCGGGAGTGGCCAATGGTGACCGGTTCGCGGGCCGTGTCCCTGACCGGCCTCCCGGCGCAAGCCGCGGCCGGTCCTGATCACGGTCCGAGGCTTCTCGTGCGTACCTGTTCGGAGTACGCACGGTTCGTGGGGACAGCAAGGTGGGCGGGTGTCAGCCTTTGCGCAGGTTCAGGGCCGGCTGGCCGAACCAGCGGTCACGGAGCAGGTCCACGGCGGCGTGCAGCATGGTGTTCAGGGTGTCGGTCGAGCGGGACAGGGCCCGCAGGGCGAAGCCGGGGCCGTTGAGCAGCGAGACCCCGAGCTGCCCGTCGGGATCCAGCGGGACCAGCAGGTCCTCGAGCTCGCGCACCAGGTCCGCGTCCACGCGGGGGTCGACGACGAGCATGGCACCCAGGTGCGAGTAGTCCTCGAGGAGGAGCATGCCCGACAGCGGCGCGCCGGGTTCGCCGGGGCGGATCAGCAGATTGTCCAGGGCGAAGAGACGCCCGTCCCGGCGGATCTCGTTGCGGATGCGCACCTCGTCGTACCGGAAGAGTTCCCCCTCCGGCGACCAGCCCGGGGTGATCACGTCGCACATCACCAGGGAGGAGTCCGCGGCGAGTTCGACGATGGTCTCCTGCCGGTAGCTCGCCCCGCGGTAGGCGATGAGCTGGTCGGGAACGTACTCCAGGCTGGCGCCTGGGCCGAGGGTGAAGCGCGTGCGCTGCACGGCCGGCTCGCCGGGTGTCCGGTAGATCTTGGTGGCGGACTGGGTGGTGAGCAGCAGCCGGGCCCTGTCCTGGACCTCGACTTCGACGTCGTAGACGTCCCCGCCCAGGTAGCCGCCCCCGGGGTTGACGACCGTGTAGGCGACTTGGCTGGAGGCGTCCAGGTAGTGCGGCCGGATGACCCGGAGGGCGCCCTGGTGGTACTGCGAGGTGGCGACGCCACGGCCGCCGCGCTCACCGATCGTCAGGCGCAGCTCGCCGGTGGGTAGCTGCGTCTGAGCTGCCGGGGCGGCTGCGGTCATTGCGCCAGGTCCTGCATCAGCACGTCCCGTCGCAGCCAGTCGATGACCGCGTCCAGGCCTTCGTCGGTCTTGAGGTTGGTGAAGCAGAACGGCTTGTCGCCGCGGAACTCCCTTGAGTCGCGTTCCATCACGGACAGGTCCGCACCGACGTGCGGCGCGAGGTCGGTCTTGTTGATGATGAACAGGTCCGACTTGATCATGCCCTGACCGGCCTTGCGCGGAATCTTCTCTCCCTGCGCCACGTCGATGATGTAGATGGAGAAGTCGACGAGCTCCGGGCTGAACGTGGCGGAGAGGTTGTCTCCCCCGCTCTCGATGAACACGACCTGGAGGTCGGGGTGCCGCTGCTTGAGCTCCTCGACCGCGGCCGAGTTCATCGAGGTGTCCTCGCGGATTGCGGTGTGCGGGCAGCCGCCGGTCTCGATGCCGATGATCCGGTCCAACGGCAGGACGCCGGTGGCGGCCAGGATCTTCGCGTCCTCGATGGTGTAGATGTCGTTGGTGATGGCGGCCATCGAGATCTCCGCGGACAGGTGTCGGGTCAGGCGTTCGACCAGCTGGGTCTTTCCTGCGCCGACGGGGCCGCCGATGCCGATCTTGATGGGTTCCATTGTCTTCCTCCTTGGCTTCGGGCCGTCACGGCGGCCGATGGTGTGGTGGGCGGCCTAGGACATGAACATGCGCGCGCGCTGCCGTTCATGGCGCATCTGCGCGATCTCCAGTCCGGGGGCGGCCGCACCGAAGTCACGGTGGTCCAGCTCGGCGATCCGTGCCGTAGCGGTGGCAACATGAGGATGGATCTGTCGGAGCACCCGCTGCCCGGCGTCCTGCCCGATGGGGATCGCGCGGATGGCGTTCTGCGTCAGCGAGGTCGCCGCCGAGAACAGGTACGTGCTGAGCAGCTCGGGCAACGGAACCTGCAGGGCGCGTCCCGCGAGGGCGTACGCCAGCGCCGGGTGCCCGGTGCACGCCCCGCCGGCGACATCCCGGCGGTACTCCTCGAGTTCCTCGCTGTCGAGAATGGCCGAGGCGATCTGGAGCATCCGAGCCCCCATCTTCGCTCCGGCCTCACGTACCTCTCGCGGCAGAGCCTGTGCGATCAGCAACGCGTCCACGTGCCGCACGTCCGCCGTCGCGCGGGCTTCCATGGCCAGCCGGATGGCGAGGCCGTCGCTGTAGGTGAGCTGGGTGTGGATGTACTGGGCCAGCCAGGCCGCGAACGTCTCCTCGTCGTGGACGAGGCCGCGCTGCAGGAACGTCTCGAGCCCGAACGAGTGGCTGAAGGCGCCGGTGGGCAGGGCGGAGTCCGAGAGCTGCAGCAGGGGCAGCAGGTACGACGACGGGTGGCGGCCCGGCGCCTCAGTGCGTGTGTTCGGCATGTCGGAAAGGCACGGGCATCACCCGCTCCTGCCGGGAGTACGGCACCTGCATGTGCCGCAGGTAGTCCTCGACGGTGTGGTCGTACTGCACCACCATGACCTCCGGCCCGTACTCGCTGCCGGCGTCAAAGAACTGCGCCTGCAGGTGCCGGTTGCCCAGGCTGTGGGCCACCACGCCCATCTCACGAATGGATCGCGGGGCGATGACCAGGACGTCGCTGGGCAGGACGCTGACGACCACGACGGTCGACTCGTCGCGAAAAAGAATGTCGCCGTCGCGCAGGTCCGCCGCCGGCGCGGTCAGGCGGATGCCGATGTCGCGGCCGTGGTCGGTGGTGACGCGCTGGACGCGCTTGACCAGCTGGCTGCTGGGAAGGACGACCTTCTCCTCGTGCAGGCCGGCAAGCGCAGTTTCCGGGAGATCGTGCCGGTTGGCGATGACGTTCTCGATGATCAATGAGTACCTCCTCTCGGGTATGTCGGGTCTAGAACAGGAAGTAGCGCTGGGCCATCGGCAGCACGTCGGACGGCTCGCAGGTCGCCACTTCACCGTCCACGGTGACGGTGTAGGTCTCGGGGTCCACCTGGATGTCCGGTGTCTCGCCGTTGTACTTCAGGTCCGCCTTGGTCAGCGTGCGGATGCCGTGTGCCGCGCGAACGGTCCGGCGCAGCTGCAGCCGTTCCGGGACGCCCTCCTCGATGGCGACCTTCGGCAGGAAGGTGATCGAGGACGAGTGCACCGCACTGCCCAGCGCCCCGAAGTTGGGACGCAGGGTGCGTGGCTGCGGGGTCGGGATGGAACCGTTCGCGTCGCCCATGAGCGACTGGACGATCTGCCCGCCCTTGATCACCATCTCCGGCTTGACCCCGAAGAAGGCGGGGTCCCAGAGCACCAGGTCCGCGAACTTGCCGACCTCCACGCTCCCGATCGAGTCGGCGATCCCATGGGCCAGCGCCGGGTTGATCGTGTACTTGGCGACATAGCGCTTGAGCCGGAAGTTGTCGCCGAGTTCGGGATCCTGGGCGAACTTGCCTCGCTGGCGCTTCATCGCATCGGCCACCTGCCAGGTACGCAGCACCATCTCCCCCACCCGGCCCATGGCCTGCGCGTCGGAGCTGGTGATCGAGAAGACACCCAGGTCGTGCAGCACGTCCTCGGCGGCGATGGTCTCCCTGCGGATCCGGGAGTCGGCGAACGCGACGTCCTCGGGGATGTCGGGGTTCAGGTGGTGAGCGACCATGAGCATGTCCAGGTGCTCGTCGACCGTGTTGTGCGTGTACGGCAGGGTCGGGTTGGTCGAGGCCGGCAGAACGTTCGGCAACCCGGCCATACGGATGATGTCGGGGGCGTGGCCACCGCCCGCGCCTTCGGTGTGGAAGGTGTGAATGACCCGGCCGTCGATGGCGCGGATGGTGTCCTCCACGAAGCCGCACTCGTTCAGCGTGTCCGCGTGGATGGCCACCTGAACGTCGAACTCGTCGGCGACACGCAGCGACATGTCGATCGAAGAGGTGGTGGCGCCCCAGTCCTCGTGCACCTTGAAACCGATGGCTCCGGCCCGGATCTGTTCGGCCAGCGGCCCCCGTGCGCTGGCGTGCCCCTTGGCGAGCAAGCCGATGTTGACCGGCAGGTCATCGACCGCCTGCAGCATGCGGCCGATGTGCCACGGCCCGGGCGTCACGGTGGTGGCCTTGGACGCATCCGACGGTCCAGCGCCGCCGCCGATCAGGGTGGTGGTGCCGTTCGCCAACGCAACAGGGATCTGGTCGGGACTGACGAAGTGCACGTGGGTGTCGATGGCGCCCGCGGTGAGGATCTTGTGCTCGCCCGCGATCACGTCCGTCGCCGCACCGATGACGATGTCGACACCGTCGGAGATGTCAGGGTTGCCGGCCTTGCCGATCTTGAAGATGTGTCCGTCCCGCAGAGCGACGTCGGCCTTGTAGATGCCGCTGTAGTCCAGCACGACGACGTTGGTGATGACCGTGTCGGGGATGTCCTCGTCGCGGGTGCGCTGCCCGTTCTGGCCCATGCCGTCGCGGATCACCTTGCCGCCGCCGAAGACCACCTCCTCGCCGTACCGGGTGTAGTCGTGCTCGATCTCCAGCAGCAGCTCGGTATCGGCCAGACGGATCGCGTCACCGGTGGTCGGTCCGTACATCTCCGCGTAATGCTTGCGGCTCATCTCGAAGCTCATTGCCGGTCCTCCCCGCCCTCGGCAGCCGGTGCGCCGCCGTCCTCTGGTTCCTCTGCGGCGGGCTCGGCGGCACCGCGCCCCACCTCCTCGCCGGCGTCACCGGTCTCCGGGCCGGGCGACTCGTAGACCGGATCCACCCCAAAACTCGTGCTGAATCCGGTCGAATCGGCGCCCGTGTTGGGCAGGCCGATATCAAACTCCGCAGCGAGCTGCGGCTCGGCCTCGGCATCGATTCCAGCGGTACCGCCGATGGCCTCGGTATGGGCCGCAGGGATACTCACACCCAGCGACCCGTTCACGCGGTTCTGGAATCCGTGAACCTGCCGGTTCCCTCCGATCTCCACCAGGTGCACGCTGCGCGCATCGCCCGGCTCGAACCGCACCGCCGTCCCGGCCGGAATGTCCAGCCGGAAGCCGCGCGCGCCCACCCGGTCCATCTCCAGCGCCGCATTGACCTCGGCGAAGTGGTAGTGGGACCCGACCTGGACCGGCCGGTCACCCCGGTTCGTCACGTTCATGATGCGCGTCTCGGCGCCCTCGTTGCAGGTGATCGGCCCGCCGCGGAGGATGTATTCACCCGGCTTCATGGGTACTCCTCTCAGCGCTCAGCGAATGGGATTGTGGACGGTGACCAGCTTGGTGCCGTCCGGGAAGGTCGCCTCGACCTGCACCTGGAAGACCATCTCCGCCACGCCGTCCATGACGTCGTCACGGGTCAGGATCGTGCTCCCGAAACTCATCAGCTCGGCGACGGTGCGCCCGTCCCGGGCACCCTCGATCAACTCATAGGTGATCAGGGCGACAGCTTCGGGATAGTTCAGTTTCAGGCCACGCTCCCGGCGCCTTCGAGCCAGGTCAGCGGCCACCACGATCATGAGCTTTTCGTGCTCACGGGGCGTCAAATGCATACAGAACTCCCCTAGTTCATCAGAAATAAGGTGTCCACCCGTTATCTACAACCGGCCAGAGACTTGACCGGGAGGCCCGTGGATGCGGCAAAGGTAACTCCAGCCGGACCCCCCCGGCAAGTCAGTCGCAACCTGGGCACACGCCGACGACCCGGGGGGACGGCCGGACCGCACAATACGGACGGTGACCTCCTGCTGGAGCCGCGAGTCTGGCCCTGTGTTTCAAGGGGCGGAGCCTCCTCTCCTAGGCATGCACGGTGACTGCACAGTTCGGAGTCGTCGGCCGGTGAGCGAGCGTTCGGCGCGGCCTGCCGTACCCGGGCCTCGACTGGCACGGGGCATGCGATCGGCGTCACGGGCGAGGTGGTTCGTGCATGACGGCACCACCGTGATTCTGTTAACCATTCTTTGCAGTGACTTGATATGCGCTCCACCTCGACGATGATGGAAGGGACCGGTCAATACCGCGTTAGCAACCAATCGGGAGGTAACAAATCCATACGTGGACGTCGAAGCAGGACCTAGTCACACCCACGAGCCCCGGCTCTCCGCCGCCGAACGTTGTGTATTCGACCGCGGTGCCGAAGAGTCCCGGGATTCCAACGCCTGGCGCACCGCCGGCGCTGGTCATCCCGAAGAGTCCGGGCTCACCACCTCCGGGAGTGCCAGAGCCTGACGCCGTGCCGATGGCCCCCGGCGCCTCACCGGCGAGTTTCAGGCGGATGTGAACAGGCGCTGAGAGCCCGAGTCGAGACGCCCGTCGCCGACTTAGACTCGTGTGTTGCGTGACTTCGGCGGTGAGGCATCAACGGACCGGCGCGGGGTTCTCAGCCTGTCCATGCCGGCGTCGCTCCTGCCTGCTACGGCAGGGGCGACCGCCGACGAAGCGCCAAGCTCACAGCCAACTCCTCGCTTTGTTCGTGCCACCCACGCATTTCCGCTTTGGTTGTCGAGCGCCTCGGCGATCTGGGGCAGGGTCTCCATCTCGCCCGGCGGTAGGGGTGTCGTGCGGGAGATCAGCGGTCGGGTACGTCCGTTTTCAGACGCCTTGCATCTCTTCGAGCTAACCGTCGTCAGAGCTGCCTGGCACGATGGCCGCGTGACCGGCGACCTGGTGGCCCTGCCCGACGACTACCCGCAGCTGCTTGAGCAGCTTAAGCAGACTATCGCCGAGTCCCGGTGGCGCGCCCAGAGGGTGGTCAACACCGAACTGGTTGCGATGTACTGGCAGATCGGGCGGTCCATCCTCGACCAGCAGCAGGCTGAGGGGTGGGGGACCAGAGTCATCGATCGGCTCTCCACCGACCTGCGCAAGGCGTTCCCACAGATGCGCGGACTATCCCGCAGCAACCTCTTCTACATGCGCTCCTTCGCCGGAACCTGGCCCGAGGACGCAATCGTCCAACAGGCTGTTGGACGACTCCCCTGGGGGCACATCACCGTGCTGCTCGACAAGCTCGAGAATCAGGACGACCGGAACTGGTACGCCGCGGCCGCAGCCGAACACGGCTGGTCCCGCAATGTCCTGCTCAACCAGATCATGAGCCGGCTGCACACCCGGGTCGGCGCCGCGCCGTCGAACTTCCGTGAGCAACTGCCCGCTGCGGACTCCGAGCTCGCCCAGCAGCTCACCCGCGACCCCTACGTCCTGGACTTCCTCGACCTCACCGGCCCGGCCGCCGAGAAGGACCTCGAGGACGCGCTCATGGCCCGCCTGCAGGACTTCCTCCTCGAGCTGGGCCACGGATTCGCCTTCGTCGGCCGCCAGTACCGTTTCGCCGTCGACGGCGATGAGTTCTACATCGACCTGCTCTTCTTCCACATCCCGCAGGGCCGCTACGTCGTCATCGAGCTCAAGGTCGGACGGTTCGCCCCCGAGCACGCCGGCAAGCTCGGCTTCTACGTCGCCTGGGTCGACGAGAACCTGCGCGACCACGACCGCCACTCCCCCACGGTCGGGATCCTGCTGTGCGCCGGACGCAACGACAACGTCGTGCGCTACTCCCTCGCCGGCTCAGACCAGCCCCTCGCGGTGGCCGACTACACCTACGAGGCACTGCCCGCCGCGATCCGCGCCGCAGTCCCGACCGAGGCCGAGCTGGTCGCCGCGCTCGACGAGATTGAGGCGGAGGTCGAACGGCCGCAGGACTGAGGTCGATCCACCGGCCCGGGCTTATGGGCAGAGGAAGCCGTCACCGCCGGCGTCGCAGTACCAGGCGTACGCGGGTGAACGGAGACGTGCGAACCACCAGCGGCTCACTGCATCAGGGCCAGTCCTGCTGAGGGAGCCATTTTCAAGCCCCGCCCAGTCGAGGTTACGGGTGAACTCGAACTGGTCGTCGCAGCCGCCCGCCGACCTCAGCTTTCACGTTGGTGCGGTTAACCGAGACAACCGTGGACTTCAGTTCGCGAGCTGGTACGCCTCACGGACGCTCGTGGGGATACGCCCCCGATCGGAAACTGTGTAGCCGTTCTGCCGTGCCCACTCCCTGACCTTCGCGGTGTCGGAAGCGGAGGCGGCCGCCGCCGACGCACCGGTTCGGCGACCCGTCTTCCGTCGGCCAGCCAGCTTGCGCGCGTGACCGATCCATTCGGTGAATGACTCACGCAGGGCTCCAGCGTGGGCCTCGTTGAGATCGATCTCGTACTCGACGCCGTCCAGGCCGAAAAGCACGGTCTCTGATGCTGGCGAGCCATCAATGTCGTCGACAAGCACCACGTGCTTCTTCTGGGCCACGGACCGGCTCCTCATACGCAAGATTTAATGAACAGGGCCCCCACTTTAAGGGAGGCTGCGTGCGGTGCACGAACCTACTCTCCAGGTCCTTCAGTGGCTCCTGCTATTCGTCGCTGGACCCGAGGCGGAGAACCGACCGTGCCGAGAGCCAGACCACGGGGACGTGGTCGTTGCCGTCGGTGTACCGGACCTGCACGGCCCGCGGTGTCCACGCGGTCGCCACGACCTCCATCAGGCGATGGTGGCCGTCCCGATTCCGGATCCACGCAAGCGCGGGGACTGGTCGCTCCGCCATCTTGACGGGCTCCCCGTACTGCTCAGGCGTGAGCGTGTGGATGTGCGCGCCCTCATCATCGGGCACCGACTCGAGCGGCATGGGCTGACGCTATTGGCCCACGGCTGAGCACGCAGGCTAACGGAGACCGCCCTCCCAAATACCGTCGATCATCAACTCGTGTCGCTCTTAGTCATCCCGGACGTTCGAGATCAGTCGACGGTCGGCAGGTCGGTGCGATCCCGGGCGATATCGAGCAGCGCGCGCTCAACAGTGCCGTATTCGTGCAAGTTGGCATCGCGGGGATTGATGCGCACAGTCACGGGCGCGCGATAGCCCTGCTCCTGTGCTGCCTTGAGGATCTCGGCCTCGAGCCTCTCGGCATAGAGCCGCTTCTTCTCCTCCAGACGGTTCCACACGTCGTCCGCGGCCTCTCGGGCGCGGTCGTCGACCGTGCCCGAAGTACCGTCTTCGGCCGCGTCCATGACTGCTTGACGTGCCTGGTGAGCGGCCTGGTCGAACTCCTCCTCGACGCCGGACTCCCACATGATCTCTTCGACGTCGACATCGACCACTACAGGGTCGGTGCGGTGCTCAGGCAGGTGGTCCCCGTCAGGGCCGGCCGCGCCGACGACCATCTGGCGCACGAGGTCGGCCTCCCACGAGCCAGGGCGACCGGCGAGCAACTTGCTGAGCGTGCCGATGTTGGCGGCGGTGGCAGTGACCACCTGCGTGACGAATTCACCGAAGTCCATAGGGCTGTCGTTCGACCAGCTGAACCGGGCGGCTCTGGTCATCGCGCGAATCGCTTCCGCGCGCAGCGCCTCGTACTCCTCGTGTGTGCCGCTCTCGGACCGATCGTCCATCACATCTCCTCTGGTGGGCCCGCCTAGCCTGGCGCTGGCCGCTCTGTGGCAGCAGGGTCTAGTCCCCCGTGGCCGGAACGCCTCGGGCACGGACTTTCAGGCTTCCGTTAGGTCAGGCCCGGTCTTATTCGCGCGGTTGAAGGCCGAGGCTCACGGCCAGTTCCGCCTCGGTCGTACCGTGCAGGTCGTCGGCACGGACGAGCAGCAGATCGATCGCGACGCGCAGCAGCGTGTTGTCGGTGATCCGCTCCCCCGCCATCGTACCGTCCGGCCGGCGCCGCTCTTTGTTGAGGCGGCGACTGAGCGCAGTGAGTGCGTTCGCCTGGTCGTCGTGTACGCGCGACTCGCGGCGCCGAAGCCGCTGATACTTCGGCAGCGACGAACCCGCGGCAATACTCACAGACTCTGTTAGTCCGGCAGTCTGTAACTCTGTGGGTTCGGCCGGTCGCAAGGTCGGTGGCGCCGGGAGTTCGCGGGGCTCTGTCGCGGGAGGCGCGGCGGCTACCCGGTTGCTACGGATCAGTCGGGCGTTCCCCGGTGCACCCGTTCGGGGCGCGAGGCCGGTAAGGGTGCGGCGTGGCGCTTCGCTGGTCACTTCGACTCCTCCCCTGCCAGAACCTGGCTCTGCTCGCTCTCGGTGACTCGAGCGACGACTTCTTCACCGAGGGCCTGGAAGTCCTCGGCGAGACCCACGGCCGATCGTGAGCGCGGGCCGTCGCTCTGGGCGTGCCCCCGGCGCAGCTCCCACCACTTGGGGGCGGAGAGAACGGCCTGCTCGAGCTCGAAGGCGAGCAGTCCGCGGTCGCGGCTCTCCTGAGCTGCCGCTTCGGCGTGCCTGATGGTGGTCGTGAAGATCGGTGCACCCGCACCCAAATCCTGCTCAATCGCCTCGCGAGCGGTTTCCGAGACTCGCTTCGCCGAGCGATTGACGCCGAAGAGCACCACACCGAGCAGGTCGAGATCGGGGTTGAGGTCGACGACGGCGTCCAGCCGTCGCGCGACGTCCCGCAGTCCCTTACGCGAGGACGCGTCAGTCTTGACGGGGATGAGCGCCCAGCGGGCGGCCGCCAGGGCGGCCTGCTGCAGCGTCTCCTGCCCGGGCGGGCAGTCGATGAAGATCAGGTCGTACCCGGCAGCCAACGGTGTCAGCGCTTCAGCTAGGGCAAGCTTTGCTGCAGTAGGACTCTTCTGAGCCTTCATGGTCAGGCCGGCAGCCGCCATGTCCAGGTGCGGTCCCCCGACGAGCACATCTAGGTTCTCGCGGATCCCCGCCACCGGTTGGGGCGCGCCGGCGAAGGTGAGTGCTTGGGCCAGCGCGAGACCGTCGTCGTTGATGTCGCTGTGCGTGTAGCCAAGCTCCTCGGCCAGGTTGCCCTGCGGGTCCATGTCGACCAGCAGGACTCTATAGCCGCTGGCGGCAAGCATGCCGCCGAGGTTGGCAGTGATCGTCGTCTTGCCGACGCCGCCCTTGCCGTTGACCACGGCGACGACACGTTCAAGTCCGGTACCCATCAGCGTTTCTCCTTTTGCCTGCGCCCCGTTCATCGTGCATGCCGTGAGGGACTTGGCGTGGGACGCGCGCCGTAAGTCTGTTAGTTCGGCACTCTGTACGTCCGTAGTCTGCGACTCCGGCACTTACAGACTCTGGCACTCCGGCACTCACAGACTCCGGCCTTTCCACAGGCCCCCGCCGTGCACATCGGGTATCCACACGGCGGCGCCGCAGCAGCAGCAGCAGCAATCCCGGCTTACAGCGCCGCCCGGGCCTCCCGCGGTCCCAATGCTCCGGCACTCTGTTAGTCCGGCTCTCAGTCACTTCGGCACTTCGGCACTCACAGACTCCGGCAGTGCCGAACCAACAGACTCCGCGAGTTCCAGGGTCTGTGACTTACAGAGTCTGTTGTTGGGTCAGGTGTTCGGGGTTGGCCATGGCCAGGAGTCGAGGGCTGCGGAGGCTTCGGCGATGGTCGGCACTCCGCGAACCTGGCCCGTGCTGACGAGGTCGTGCATGTGACCCGCTCGTAGGAGGGCGGCGACGTCGGGCAGGGCTTCGGCCCACATCTCGGCGCCGTTGAGGTACGCGTGCAGGATGGCGTCGGCCTTTTGGAGCTGGCGCCGGGGGAGGGGAGCGGGTTCGTCGTCACCGGGCAGGGGAGCGTTGGCGGCGTTCTGGTAGTCGTCCGGGTCAGGCATCGGGAACGTTCCTCGTGGAGACGGTTGAGCGCCCGATCGGTGTGGGGCGCTTCGAGCTGGGTGGCGTTAACGCCCGAGGCCAGGCTTGTTGATCATCGGCGCGGCGGGGCGGGACCGCGTTCTGCTCACCTCCGCCAGAGTCTTGTGGGCGGGTGGTTGGGGTGTGAACCTCACCGGTGCTTGGGGTGCCCGGACCTGGGCGGCAGCGGCGACCGTTGCGGCCTGGTCGAGTTGTGTGCACAGTCGAGGCTCGTCGAGCTCTTCGTGCCATGCGCCCCACGGTGATGCTGAGCCGTCCTGGCCGGCGTAGGAGACAACCCACCGGTGACCATAGACCTGGGCGTTCGCGGCTTTGGCCAGTGCCTGGACGACGGTGGGGGAGTGGTCCACGATCGCGCTCATGCTGCGCCGGATGTCATCGCCTCGCGAGGTGGTGAGGTCGGTTCTCATGACTGCGTCGAGGTAGCGCTTCAACTGTGCGGACTGGACGAACGGGACCTGAGACCCGGGCACGAGCGCAGCGAGCTGCGGGTCACGCACCCGTACGGAGAGCAGCTGGTCCCTGAGGGTGGCGGCCAGCTGAGCCCTGGCCGGGTCGTGGTCCTCGAGGAGGTGCGCTGCACCGGCCATCAGCTGGCCCTGGGTCCAGGCGGTGTAGCCGATGACGTCGGGGCTGATGTCCTTGGCTGCGGTGACCTGGCGGCTCAGCCTGGCCTGCGCCTCGACCGCCGCGAGCTCGTTGCTGACGCGGACCGGGGTCGCCTGTGGTTCCGCGGTGACGGTGTCCAGGTCAGGCAGCGGCCCGCCCTGAGCGAGGGCGGTTGTTTCCTCTGCGGCCAGGGGCATCGCACTGTGGCGGGTTTGATGCAGGTTCTCCAGGACCGTCGGTTCGAGGTCGGGCAGGTTCTGAACCGCCCCGGGTTCCGTGGAGAGTTCAGTTGTTGGCTCCGACCGGCTGGACGGAGTCGTGCTTGGCGTAGTGGTTGGCTTCGTGCTGGGTCGGGGTGAGGTAGCCGAGCGCGGAGTGGAGTCGTCGGGTGTTGTACCACTCGACCCAGGCCATGGTGGCGTACTCGACGTCGGCGATCGACCGGTAGGGGCCGGCGTGGAAGACGTCGGGCTTGATGCACTCGGTCTTGTACAGGCCGACGATCGACTCCATCAGGGCGTTGTCGTAGGCGTCGCCGACGCTGCCGATCGAGGGTGCGATGCCCTCGAGGTCGAGGTGCTCGGTGAAGCGCAGCGAGGTGTACTGGCTGCCGGCGTCGGAGTGGTGGATCAGCCCGGTGGTGACGGGGTGTCCCTGGTGGCTCCTGGCCCAGGTGGCCATGCGCAGGCAGGTCAGCACCAGGTCGGTGTGCCTGGTCGTCATCGCGTGCCAGCCGACGACGGCCTGGGAGAAGACGTCGACGGCGAAGGCGACGTAGACGAACCCGGCCCAGGTCCGCACGTAGGTGAAGTCGGCGACCCAGACCAGGTTGGGGGCCGCGGCGGTGAAGTCGCGGTTGAGCCGGTCCCCGGCCCGGCTGCCGTCCTTGCCCGGGACGGTGGTGCGGACCTTCCCCGAGCGCACCGCTCCGCGCATCCCGTGCTCGCGCATGAGCCGCTCGAGAGTGCAGCGGGCGACCGTCACGCCGCGGGCGCGCAGGGCGTGCCAGGTCTTGCGGTACCCGTACAGGCTCTCCGGGGTCGGGCGGCCGTGGGCGTCGAGGCGCAGCCGGCGCAGCTCGTGCAGGACGGTGGCGTCGGAGACGGTCCGCGCCGCGGGCCGGCGGGAGCGGTAGGCGTAGTAGGTGCTCGGGGCGATCTTGCAGCCGTGCTCGGTCAGCACGCGGCAGATCGGCTCGACCCCGAACCTGGCCCGGTTCTCGTCGATGAACCGGCAGATCACCGCTGTGGCGGGTCGAGCTCCCGCGCGAAGAAAGACGCCGCGGACTTCAGGATCTCGTTCGCCCGCCGCAGCTCGCGGTTCTCCTTCTCCAGCTCCTTGATCCGCGTCGCCTCGGCGCTGGTCACCCCGGGTCTTGCGCCGGCGTCGACCTCGGCCCGGCGCACCCACTTACGCAGCGTCTCGTGCCCGACCCCCAGCCTTTCCGCGATCGTCCTGATCGCCTCGTACTCGCTGGTGTAGTCCTGCCGGTGCTCCAGGACCATGCGCACAGCGCGCTGCTTGAGCTCCTCCGGGTACCGCTTCGTCGTCTTCGACATGAGATCGATCCTTCCAAGGAAGGAACCCTCCACGGAACCCGGGGCGGTTCATTCTCGGCCGCTTCTACGAGGTGGCTGTCCAGGACGTAGAGGGTGCGGCCGATGGCGGCCGCGTCGGCCACGACAGTCCAGCGATGCCCGTCGTCCATACCTTCCTGAATTGCTGAGAAGTCGTGAAGGGCGAGGGTGGCGGCCTTGGCGATGGAGTACCAAGTCTCGGTTGTCGACTTCGCGTGAGGCGTGATCGCGGCGCGTTCACCGAGTGAGAGCTGGGGCGGGGGAGCGGGGTATGCGGCCAGCGCCCGCTGGTAGGCACTTATGGGTTCCTCGAGCAGGGCGCGCACCCGTCCGTTCTCGACCGTGGTCGACCCGTCGGTCCTACCGCGTCGTGGGGGACGCCGGCCGGGTTGCGGAGCACGGGGGTCGTTCCCGGTGACCGTGGCAAGTGTCTGGCTGATCAGGTTCAACGTGGTTTTCCGCGCGAGGAGTGCAGCGTCCAGACCGTCTGTGTCGAGCCGGCGGGAAGCTCCCGTGATCGTCAGGACGGCCATGTGCTGCGCGAGCTCGGCGCTGTGCTGGCGGTAGGTCATCGGACGATCGGGGTGTTCAGTGCCTCGCCGGCCAGGGCGATGCGCCCGAGCTCGGGCACGTCGGTCGTGGCCTCGGCGGCCGCGACGAGGAGCTCTCGTACCGCTTCGAGCGTGGGAGCTTCTCCGCCTGGCAGCGCCCGGGCCGGGGGATAGGGAGGGTGTACGGCGTTGAGGGCGAACAGCGCTCCGGCTGCCAGCGCCCCGATGTCATCGGGGCGGGTGTTCAGGGCGAAGAGCGCGGCGCGCGCCCTCGCCATGGCTTCGGTCTCGGGACTCGTCTCGATGGTCACCATGCTCGAGATCCTTTCGGTCCCCACTGACGTCGAACAAGGGCGGTGGGGATAAGTCCCAGGTCAGCGCCAGCGTGCACAGGCGATCCGCCAGCTATCGACGCACGACCTCGCCGATGTCGACCCAGACGCCGCGGAAGCGTGAGCGGGCGTCGTCGACGGCGACCAGGGCGAGGCTGTGGGTCCAGGCGGTGGCGACGGTGTCGGTGAGCTCAACGCCGTCGTGCTCCCACTCCAGGCGCGCACGCACGGGGATGGGTGCGCGGGCCTGGGTGAAACGCTTGGGTACCTCGTGGGCGTTGAGGATGCGCTGGTGGCCCTCGTACCAGGCGGGTTCGCGTCGGCCGTTCCAGTCGAGATTGACGGTGGGAACCGCGGCGGTCGTGGGGCCGCGTTCGTCGGTGAGCCGGGTCTGCATGCACCTATTGTCGAACAAGCGTTCGGGTGCGTGAGTGGTGGTGCGGGCCGGCGGCTGGTCCGGGCTGGGTCTACTACTCCCCGCAAGGTGCGCCCGCTGCGCGGTCGCCCGTGTCTTTTGTTTCTTTCCGTTCCTGGCGTCCGATTGTGAGCCGCGGTCGCCGCCGGTCAAGGCGGGCGCTTCGCGCCGGTGGACCTGCGGAAGATTCTGTGACGCGCTCCTTCGTCGCTTGTTCCGCCCCAGATTCTTCCCTTGTCCCACCGGGTTCCCCCGCCTTGACCTCTGGCGCCCCGTCGCGGCTCAAACCGAACTGCTGCCAGGAACGGCAAGAAAAACGTCTCTGCAGGGGAGTGGGTCATGGGAGCACAGGTAGTCGTGTACGGCCTGGGCGGGTGTCAGGCGTGCAGGCTGACGGAGCGGGCGCTTAGGCAGGCGGGCGTGGAGTACGAGGTGGTGGACCTGGAGGCGAACGCGGCGGCGAGGGAACTGCTGCTGGCGCTGGAGTTCACCGGCGCCCCGGTGGTCACGACAGGGCGGGAGTGGTGGTCGGGGTTCCGGCCGGACCGGATCAGGGCCGTCACGAGAGCTTGATTGGGGCGTCGAGGTGTCGACGAACGTTCAGTGGCGCATGGAGCCTGCAAACAGCAGCCTTAACGCACGCGCCGCGCACGACCTCAGCTTCTCGACGTGTGCCCCGATCAGTCGGAGCACCCAACAACGGCACCGGCCAGAGCCGCGCTGGGCTCGTGTTCTGTGAGTCCGACAGTGCCCCAACCCCGCATCTTCAAGTCGACTTCGCAGTTGGCACGCCCCAAGCCGGACAGCCCCTGCTCCGTGAAGCAGGGGCTGTCCGCCTTACCCGGCGAAGCACGTACTCGCGCTCTTAGGCCGCTCTCCCGCGGACACCCCGGCGAGGTGCTCCTACGGCGCGCAGCCCAGGGGGGCCTCAGGCGTGGTGGGGCGGTTCTGCGTCAAGCTCGGCGTCGATAGACGCGAGGTCCGGCATCGTCAGGCCCCGGATGCCCTTGCGGGAGAGCAACCACACGAAATACACCGCGCCGATCCCGAGCATCACGAAGACGTAGACCCAAGACGCGCGGAACGACTCGTCACGGAAAATGAGCAGTTCCCAGATCAGCCACACGACGGCCACGGCAAGCACCGGCACTTCCCAGCGCCCGAGAGTGAAGCCTCGGGTAGGCGGCAGCTGCTTGCGCTTGACGATGTACAGCGCGACTGTGCCTGCATAGATCACTGCCGGCAGCAGGGTCGCCGCGGAGAACAGGGCGAAGAGGGCGTCGGTGGAGAAGGCGGAGAAGACGCCAAGGACGGCCTGGCCGACCAGGAACATGAACACCGTGGCGTTCATCGGCGTACCGCGCGATGGTGAGATCTTGCGGAACGACCGCCATCCGGGGAAGCGCTCGTCACGAGACATGGCCCAGATGAGGCGTGAGCCGCTCAGAGTGATGACCAGGCCGCAGGAGAAGATGGAGATCACGACCAGGACCAGCAACGCCTTGCCCACGAACGAGCCGAGCACGGTCGTGATGACATCAGCGACGGGAGTGGGGGAGTTGGCGAGTGCTGCCGGGTCGCCGCTCAGTCCGGTGACTGCAACGAGGAACAGGAAGCCTAGGACGCCGAGGGACAGCACAGCCCGCCACATTGCCCTGGGGACGACGTTGGCGGGGTCCTTGGTCTCCTCTGCCAGGTTCGCGGCGGACTCGAACCCGACAATCGTGAAGGCGCCGAGAAGGAATCCCATCGCCCACGGGCTGATGTCTGAGAGTGAGCCGAGGGCGAAGTAGCCCTCCGTCGGGACCGAACCGGTGCTGAAGAGGGTGGACCAGTCGAACTGGCCGGTGATGAGGCCGACTGCAAAAAGCAGCACGGTCAGGCCGATCATGCCGATCAGCTGGAGGGTGACAGCGGTGTTGTTGACCTTCTGGGTGGCGTGCGTGGAGATTGCGACCAACGCCGCCTGAAGGAGGATCACGACGGCCGTGATCGCCCAGGCGTTTGCCGTGGTGCCCGCATAGCCGAGCAGCACGGGGAGGATGGTCGAGGCGATCGTGTAGTCAACAGCGACCACGACCACGCCTAGGAACATGAAGGAGATCCAGCCCATGATCCAGCCGATGACGGGGTTGGCCAGCCGGGAGACCCATTGGTACGCGTACCCGGTGACGGGAACACGCGCGGCCAGAGCGCCGAAGACGAGGGCAACCGCGAGCTGCCCGACGACGACGATCGGCCACGTCCAGATGCCGAGCGGGCCCGACGAGTTCAGCACGGAGCCGTAGGCGGTGAAGATCCCAGTGGCGATCGAGACGAAGCCGAAAGCAACGGCGAAGAGGGTGAAGGCACTGAGGTCCTTGGCCATCTTCGGCTGGTGCTCGGCTTGTGTGGGGGATGCCAGGGACCTCACCGGGTCGTGCGCATGCGTCATTGCAATCTCCTTGTTTGGCGCGAGCGCGTGACGCGCTAGCGGGGGGGGTGGTGCCGCCAGTGGCGGGCTGGTCAGAGGGTGAGTTCGACGGGCCCGCCGCTGGGATCGACGTCCTTGAGCAGGTCCCATGGGATCCGGAAGACCCGCCCAGGGGAAGCGGGCCAGGGAAGAGAGCGACGGGCGATAGTTCGTCCTCCTTGCCGGACGGTCACTCGCGGCGCTCGGACGTGATCGGTGACCCAGGTCTCAAGCCGGCCGCGGGCCGGAGCCGGCAGGCCCGGCTCATAGAGGCCGGGCGTAACCCACTTGAACGGCGCCCTGGCGAGGATCGGCACAGCTCCGCCGCTGGGGAAGGTGGCGCCGTTGAGGTGCTTCTCGACGGCACGGGCGACGTGGGCGCCGCCGAGGGCGGCGATGTCGGCGGTGTCGACGGGGTGGACGAGGTTGCCCGCGGCGAAGATGCCGGGCCGGTTCGTGCGGCCGATGGAGTCGACGAGAGGGCCGCGGGTGCCGCGGTCGAGGGTGATACCGGCGGTGCGGGCGAGTTCGTGGTCGGGGATCCAGTCGCCGGTGAAGACGACGGTGTCGCACTCGACGACGCGGCGCCGGCCGGTGGTGAGGTCCTCGATCTCGACACCGGTGACGCGCGTGCAACCCAGGACCTGGGTGACGCGACTGCGGGTGGCGACGCTGGTGCGGAACATGGCCCGGCCGCCGAGATTGAAGGCGGCGTAGGACTCGGGTCGGGCGTGCTGGGTGACCAGGAGCTCGGTGCGGCAGCCGGCCTCCTTGAGGGTCATGACGGCGGACCAGGAGACGAGCTCGGCGCCGATCACGACGGCGCGGGTGCCGACCTCTTGGTGGTAGAGGTGGACCTTGTTCTGCAGCTCGCCGGTGGTGAGCACGCCGGCAGGGCGGCCTCCGGGGATCATCCGCGCCGGGCGCGGGCGTTCCCGGGCGCCGGTGGCCAGGATGACGGCCTTGGCCTCGACGCGGTCCCGGCCGCGGGGGCTCGTGATGTTCAGGCCGTTCTGCTCGCCCCAGGAGGTGACCATGGTCTTGGTGAGGAGCTGTGCCCCTGCGTCGGTGGCTTCGTCGACGAGACGGCGGGCGTAGCGCGGGCCGGTGGTGAAGGTGTGCTTGTCGCGGACGCCGTAGCCGAGGTGGTCGGAATGGCGCGGGATGCCGCCGGCCTCGTGCTCGCGTTCGAGGACGAGGACGCGGACGGAGGTGCGGGCGGCCAGGGTGGCGGCGGCGGTCAGGCCGGCGGGGCCGCCGCCGATGATGGCGACGTCGGTGGTGATGGTGGTCATCGCGGTGCCCCCTGGAGGTGCTTGGTGATGCAGGCGTCGACGTTGGCTCCGCAGTAGAAGCCCTGGCAGCGGCCGTTGGTGGCGCGGGTGCGCTTGCTGACGCCGGCGCGGTCGACGGCCGGCACGGTCGCGGTGAGGGCGTCGCGAATCTCGCCGGCGGTGACCCGCTCGCAGAAGCAGACGATCTCGCCGAAGGCCGGGTCCTGGGCGATGAGGTCACCGCGCTCGTAGGGTCGCGGCGCATGCTCACCGATGTTCGGCATCAAGGGCGGGTCCGCGACCTCGACCTTCGCCGTCATGGTGAGGCCGGCGTCCTGCAGGAGGGACTCGACGTGCTCGGCGATGGCCATGGAGGAGGTCAGGCCGGTGGAGCGGATGCCACCGACGAGGAGGTAGCGCTGGTCCGGATCTGTGTCGATGAGGTAGTCACCGTGGTCGATGGCGGCCCGCAGTCCGGCGTAGGCGGTGGTGACCTCTTCCTCGAAGAGGACGGGCATGAGCTTCTCGCCCTTGGTGCGGAGGAACTCGAACCCCCCTTCGGAGGTGCCGGTCGCGGTCTTGTCGTCGAGGTCCTCGGCGGTGGGGCCGAGCATGACGTTGCCGTAGACGGTGGGGCTGACGAGCACGCCCTTACCGAGCTTGCTCGGCACCGGGAGCACGATCTTGTTCACCAGGGGCCGGGCGAGCTTGTCGAACACCAGCAGCTCGCCGCGGCGGGGGGTGACGGTGAAGCGGTCGTGCCCCAGGGCGCGGTCCAGGACGTCGGCGCCGAGGCCGGCGGCGTTGATCAGCCACCGGGTGGTGACCGGGCCCTGGGTGGTGTGCAGGGTCGTGGTGCCGCCCGGGTGCACGTCGACGGCTCGGACCTCGTGCTCTAGCAGGAGCGTGGCGCCGTTGTCGACCGCTTCGGTGGCGTAGGCGATCGAGGGCGTCCAGGGGCAGATGATCGATTCGTCCGGCACGGACAGCCCGCCGAGCGCGCCGGGTCCGAGGTCCGGCACGGCGGCGTAGACCTCCTCGGCGGTGAGCCGCTGGCAGTTCTCGTACCCGTTTGCGACGGCCTTGTCCTGCAGGGCAGGGAGGTTGGCGAGCTCCTCCTCGGTCCAGGCGACCAGGACCGCGCCGGTGCGCTCGAGCGGGATGCCGGTCCGGGCCGCGTAGTCGGCCAGGAGCTGGTAGCCGCGGCGGACCAGTCGGGACTCCAGGGTGCCGGGTTTGGCGTCGAAGCCGGTGTGCAGGATCGCGGTGTTGGCCTTGCTGGTGCCCTGGCCCACGTCGTTCGCGGCGTCGAGCAGGGCCACGTTGAGGTCGTACCTGCTTAGAGCCCGCGCGATGGCGGTGCCGACCACGCCAGCCCCGACGATGGTGATGTCGTATGTCATCGGTCTTCCTTTGCGACGAGATTGGCCTCCACGGCTGTGCGCCACTGCTTGCGGAACTTCTCCGCTTCGGCGGCGCTCATCCTGGGGCGGTACGTGTGGGCTGGTGTCCACGGGAGGGGGGCGTCGGCGACGTCGAGGTCTGGGTCCAGAGCGAGTCGTGCGGCGGCTGCGGCGCCGAGGGCGGTGGCGTGGCCGGAGCTGAAGATGTCGATGGGGGCCTGCAGGAGGTCGGCCTGGCTCTGCATGAGCGTCCGGCTGCGGGTCAGTCCACCGTCGACCCGGAGTCGGAGGAGCGGTTGGCCAAGTTCCTCCGTGGCCAGGGCTGCCAGCTCAGCGACCTGAGCGCTGATGCCCTCGAGGACGGCCCGGACGATCTCGGGGCGCCCGGTCGAGAGGGTCATGCCGGTGAGGAAGGCCCCCGCATCGGGGCGCCACCACGGAGCCGCCAGCCCGGCGAACGACGGTGCGCAAAGCACCCCGTCAGAGGATTCGGCGGCGATTGTGTCGAGGTCTGCGGCGGAGGAGATGATGCCGAGATCGCAGAGCCACCTGACCGCGGAGGCGGCCGTGTAGACCTGGCCGTCGGCGCAGTAGGTGGTCTGTCCACGCAGGGTCCAGGCCACCGAGGTCGTCAGTCCATTGTCAAGCCGTGGGGCGACATCGCCCATGTTGACCAGCAGGAACGCACCAGTGCCATACGTGCACTTGGCCGTGCCACGCT
The DNA here is from genome assembly GCF_002563695.1 of Georgenia soli. Lineage (NCBI taxonomy): Bacteria > Bacillati > Actinomycetota > Actinomycetes > Allobogoriellales > Allobogoriellaceae > Georgenia > Georgenia soli. The sequence continues at coordinate 72,422 of NZ_PDJI01000003.1, forward strand.
CGAGGCACTCCTCAGCGAGGAGTGCCGCCTGCTGGTCGACGATCAGTCCGGCCACGGGTACCGGGCTGCCGAACTCGGTCGTCATACCGACGATCTCGTCGCTGGAGACCAGTCTGGGCAGGCGTTCACCGGTGAGCTCGAAGATCTCGAGGAGGCTTTCGTCCCAGGCCACGCGGTCGATATCGAGCAGGAGGGAGCGACTGGCGGTGGAGGTGTCGGTAACGAACTCACCGGTCAGCTGGTGCACCAGCCAGGTGTCGGTCGTCGTCACGACGCCCTCGCGGGTGAGATTCCGGCGCAGCCACGTCATTTTCGGCGCCGTGAAGTACGGGTCGAGCTTGAGGGCGGTTTTCCGGTGGATCTCGTCGGCGTGCTCGGCGAGCTCGGCACAAACGCTCTCGGCGCGCCGGTCCTGCCAGGAGATAGCCGTCGTGAGCGGATCTCCGGTCTCGGGGTCCCACGCCAGCACCGTCTCGCCCTGGTTCGCCAGAGCGACCGCCTCGAGCGTCACTCCAGCACGATCGACAGCTTCGTGAGCGCTGTCGAGAACCGAGAGGAGCAGTTCTTGCGGGTCCTGCTCCACGGCTCCACCGGCCGAGTACCGCGGCCGTATCTCACGCTCAGCCACGGCCAGGATGCCGCTGTCGTCGACGACGATGGCCTTGGTTCCAGAGGTGCCCTGATCGATCGCAAGGATCGCCATGGTGTGTTTGCTCCTTTGCACGGTGCGCCGTGGGTGGGCGCGTGGGTGATGCGGCGGTTGCGGACCGTCAGGCGATCACGAGGTTGATGTCACGGTCAGAGAAGGCATTCCGGAGGCGTTGAGAGACCTGTCGGTCGGAGATCACGCCATCGAGCTCAGTCAGGTCGCACACGCGGTACGGCGCCCGGGACCCGAGTTTGGAGGAGTCGGCAAGGGCGTAGGAGCGCCGGCTGTTGGCGATCATCACCCGCTTGATCTCCACTTCGACCAGTTCGAAGTCGGTCAACCCGGCGTCGACATCGACACCGCCGGTGCCGATGAAGGCAACATCGGGATAGATGTCAGCGAGAAACTGCCGGGCCGTCGGGCCGGAGATGGCGAGATCTCCCGGGCGGAGCTGGCCTCCCGGCAGCAGAACCGTCGCCCCACTGATTCCAGCGAGCATCTCAGCGATCCGTACCGACGGCGTCACCACCGTTCCTGTGAACTCCGGACCGATAGACCTGGCCACTGCAGCGGCGGTAGTGCCGATGTCGATGAACACGGTGCGGGTCGACTCCATCAAACGGGCCGCTGCCTTGGCGACCTGCTCCTTCTCCTTGCTGGCGAGCGTCACGCGAGCATCGAACGGAGGTTCCGTTCCTGGCGTCGCCGGAGTCTTCAGTGCCCCACCGCGCACCCTGAGCAAGGAACCAGCCCGCTCTAAGTGCTCCAGGTCCCGCCGGACCGTCTCCACCGAGACCCCGAGAACGTCCACGAGCTCCTCGGTCTGGACCGATTCCTGGTCACGCACTATCTCCAGGATTCGAGACCGCCGTGACGCAGCAAGCATCCAGTTCTCCTATAGAGCCCGCAGGACTGCCCGCGTTTGCCCGAGCCTGCCTGATACTGACCGAAGATGCCCGCTAGTGTGGGCTCTGCGCTAGCGCATGTCAATCCCACTTTTCGTGGACCTACGTCCCGGGTACAGGGAGCAGAGCACCTGCGCGACAGTGCGTCGCCTAACCCCGGGCCGTAGCACAACACCGAGCCGAGTCCGGCAGGGCGTCGGCTAGCGTGATCGCCGTATTCATACGGACCCTGGGAGGGCCAGTAATGGGAGAGGAGTCGCCCGTCGGCGCCCTAGGAGAGGTCGTCGTCTTCGACCTGGACGGCGTCATCTACCGGGGCGACACCTTCTTCCGGTTCATCCTGAACTTGCTCCGCGCCAATCCGGCGAGGTTGACCCCGCCCTTGCTACGGATCTTTCCTGCGGGCGTGGGCTCCCTGGTGCGCCCCCATGCACGAGGTGCCGTGCTGGGCAGGTTCGTCCGGGCGGCGGTCGGGCACATGTCCCTGGATCAGTACCAGGACGCAGCCGCCGCCTTCGGTCGTCGGCTCGCACACGCCGAAGGCGCCGTTGCCGCTGCGTTGCACGCGATCGATTCGCACCTGAAAGCGGGGGCCACAGTCGTCGTAGCTACAGCGTCGGAGATCACGCTCGCCCGCGCCTACCTGGACGGGGTCGGCCTCAACCACGTCGCCGTAGTCGGATCACGCATCGCTGTCCCCGCCGCGGGATTCAGCGAGCATGCCCGGGGAGCAAACAAGGTGGCAGCTCTAAAGGTTGCGGGGTACCTGCCTCCGTTCGCGCAGGTCTACACCGACTCTGCTGCTGATCTACCGCTGCTGGCACATGCAGCAGTCCCCGTCCTCGTCAACGCCAGCCCGCAAACTCGCGCAAGAGCGAAGGAGTATCTGGGCACACGTCCCCGCGAGTTGGAATGGTGACGAAACCGCGGTTCAAGCCGAGTCGCTTGAACCTGGAATCCCTGGTGCCGCGCTACGCGGCAGTCCGCCTCGCTGGTGGCCTCGCGTGAACTTCATCATCCAGGACAGACCGCTGCTGGACTCCGGTGAGTAGTTCACGGCGGGCTGCTGCGTAGTCAGCACGTCCATCGGGTCGTCGGGGGTGTGCACCGTAGATGTTGGTGCCGTCGGCGGGCAGGAGCGCGAGCTGGCCCGGGCCGGGGCGCCGGCCGGGGGAGGTGCGGCGTGGTGCGCGCATCCACTCTTGTTCGGCCTGCCACCACGCCCACAGCTCCCGCTCGATGCGGTAGCGGGCCGCTCGGTCGCGGAGCCGGCCGTGGGTGCCGAGGTGGCGTGCGGCTGTGTCGCGTCGGTCGCGGTCGCTGCGGATCCAGCCGTCGACGGTCCGAGTGACGAGTCGGAAGGTGGCGAGTCGCTCGAGCGTGTAGCTAGTGCGGGAAGGTGTGGCTCCGGTTGCTGCGGCGAGCTGAGCAAGGGTGAGTGCTTCGTCTGTGGTCCGGGCGTAGATGTTTCCTGCGTGGTGGCCAAGACCCCCGGCTGGAGTGAAGGCGTCATGTGCACTGGCCTGGGTGCGCGCGGCGAGCTCGGCGAGCAGCGTGGAGCGGTGGGCGGCCCCGGCCCCTTCGGGGCGCGGGTCCGCTTGTGACCGACTTGTGCCTACGTTCCTGTGGATTTCGTTCCTGGGGTCGACCGTCCAGTGCGCGGCGTGGGGTCCGTCGGCCGGGCGGGTCTGGTTGATCCAGCCCTCCTCCGCCAGGCGTAGGAGCGCGGTGCGCGCCGTCTCGCGCCCGATACCGGCCAGGAGGGCGAGGCGGCGGATGTCGGCCTCGACCTCCGCGGTCAGGGCCTGGACGGCGAGCATGCAGAGCACGTCCAGGACCCGGCGGTCGGTGGGGCCGCTGCGGGTGGCCCAACGGCCGGGGGAGGTGTCAGCGCGGGCCTGGACCTCGTGCACGTGGGCGGCGATGGCGCCGGCGCGGGCGTCGAAGGTGGGGTCGTCGCCGGTGTTGCGGGCGGTGGCTGCGACGTAACGCACGGCCTTGTGCCACTGCCGGCGCAGCACCGCGGCGCCGCTGTCCGGCCCGCTGGCCGGGCGGGGGGTGCGGCTGGAGCGGTCCCGGCGGGTGCGCACGTGCTCCAGGCCCGGTGCGGAGGCGGCCAGGGCGGCGACGTCCTCGTGGTGCCAGCGGGCGGCGGCCGCGCCGATCAGGACACGCCAGAGAACGGCTGAGGCGTCGCCGGAGGCGGCGTCCTCGGCCAGGGCGGCCGCTGAGGCGGCGGGAAGGGCTCGCTTGGGGCCGGGGAGGTAGAGGTGGCCGTGAGCGTCGACGGGGACCGGCTGGTGGAGCTCGATCTCGCCGACGGGCTCATGGTGGTCGACCAGGCGGGCGAGTGCGGCGACGAAGGCGGTCAGCTGCGCGGCCGTGACGGTGGGTCGCGCCAGGGTCTCCAGCGACCCGGCGAGGACGGTGGAGGCGCCGCCGTGGCGGTGGGGGGCGCCGGGAGGGCGGACGCACCCGGTGTTCGGGTTCGACAGGGGAGCGAGGTCGAGGGTCGGGCACAGCGTCTTCGCCAAGCGGCCCATGCTCGCTACCGTCTCGGCGGCTACTTCCTCGCTCAGAGCCAGCCAGACGTGCCGGCCACCTCCCGGGCCGGACTCGCACACCACGTGGGGGAGGCGGGAGGCCTCGAGCAGGCCAACGAGCGTCTCCGCGTCGCGCGCGGCCGCGGCCGGGTCGTCCTTGGCGTCGAGGTCGAACGCGATCAGGCGGAACCGCCCGCTCTGGTCGGCCAAGTAGACGGCCCAGGGCTGCTCCGGGACGGCTGCGGTGATCGGCGTGTGCCCGGTGTAGAGGTTCAGCGTCACGCCGTAGGCATCGACGGTGGCCACACGCACACGGCCGCGCGGACTCATCGCGGCCGTGAGGGACCACGCGTCGGCACGCGACACGCCCATGAAACTTTGGCGTGCGGGTGCGGGGCGTCGGGGAGCAGATGCAGGTATGGTGGGCTCCGAACGTAGGACACACCTGAGGGTGTGTTTGGTCTGGCCCTTCACCGCCCGCCGCCAAGCAAGAGGGTGAAGGACTTGGACTCAGGGGCCGGCCCTTCGGGGCCGGCCCACTCACATTTGTGGGCTTATGCGGTCTTGCTAAGACCCTCCAAGTTGTAGGGAAGCAGTGCGCCCTGCCCGTTGTCGGGGCGGGGCGTGCTGGACAGGTGGTCCCCGAGCACCCGGACGAGGTACTCGGTCACGGAGATCTCCAGGGCCGATGCGCGGTCCTCGATCTCCGTTGCCATGTCCAGCGGTAGGCGTGCCGGAAGCTGCTTACGTGGGCCCTTGCTGGGGCGCCCACCGAGGTACGTCTTCGCCATGCCCCCACCTTGCCGGTAACAGTTACCCGAAATGCGGAGGCGGATCGGCGTGTCGTGGGCCACGCGCCGCCCCCGGCGGTTTCTGGACGTCACAGCCCACCTGCCACGGCGGCCGCGGCGCGCAGCCAGGCGCGCTTGGTGCGCTTGTCGAGGGCGTCGTAGTGCAGGGGCCGGCCGGAGAGCTTGGGGTCGTAGGGGATCGCCACGGCCTCGCGAGCGATTCGGGAGAAGCCTTCGGTGATGGCCTTGGGGCCGGCCTCGTTGGTCGAGGCGTGGGAGACGATCACGACGGCGTTCTCGGCCAGGGCGGCGGAGTGGGCGTCGCGGCGGGAGAGTTCGTCGAGGAGGAGGCGTCCGGACTCGGCGTGCTCCTCGCGGGTGGTGGTGGCGACGACGAGCTGGTCGGTGTGGTCGATCATGCGCAGCCAGGACTCGGCGGACTCGTCGTTGCCGGAGTCGATGATGATCAGCCGGAAGTACTTCGCAGCGACGGTGTGCAGGGCGTCGAAGTTAGCGGCGGTGATGCGCTGGTCGGTGGCGAGGACCTCGGGGTGGGAGCGCAGCACGTCGTACTTGTCGCGGGTCTGGTGGTGGACGTAGTGCGCGAGCTCGGCCGCACGGGCATCCGGTGCAAGGAGGGCGTCGGTGCGGGGGAGGAGGTCGAGGACGGTGTTCTCGTGCGGGCCCTGCTCGGTGCGCCACCCCAGGGTGCCGCGCGTGGGGTTGTTGTCCCACGCCAGGACGCCGGAGCCGCCGTAGCGGGCCAGGAGCGCGCTGAGCAGGATGGTCGTGGGCGTCTTGTTCGCTCCGCCCTTGCCGTTGACGATCGCGATGGTGCGCGGCCCGCGCCAGTGCTGGGAGACAGAGCGCTGGTCGGCGCGCTCGGCTAGCTCGGCGGGGGAGGGCTGGATCTTGATCCCGACGCGGGCGAGCAGGCCGCGCCAGCCCGCCTCGGGCGGGGCCTCGTCGCGGTTCTCGGTCAGGAAGGACCGGCTGAGTGCCTCGCGCCGGGTCATCGGCGCGGGGGAGGATCCGGTCGCCTGCGGCTCGGGTGCTTCCTGGACCCAGGCTGCCGTGCCCGCCGCGGCCAGGGTGGCCGCGGGCGCCGGCGGCGAGACAGTCTCGGGCTCGGCGGTGATCACGGCCGCCGGGGCGGCGACCTGGTGGTCGTCTCCGTTGAGTCGTTGCACCTCTCTCCTTGAAGGCGAGGCCGTGTCCTCGGCCCGTGCCCGGCGCGTGCGGCGTGCCTCAGGCTCGGGCTGCTCGATGGCCTCGACGTGTCCGTCCGGGTGGACGATCAGCGGCCAGGTGCCGTCGGGGTCGGTGGCGTTGACCTTGACCGGCCGGTTGACCGACTGTGCGGTCTCGGCGACCTTGGCGAGGATCGCCTGGCGCACGGTGGCGACGGAATCGCCGGTCACGGGGTGGGAGGTGCCGTTGATGGTGACCTCGCCGCCGTCGGGTCGGGCGATGGCGGTCACGTGCGGCCAGTCGGGTACGGGTGTGGTGGTCAAGGTTCCCCCTCGTTACGGCGTGGTGATGTCGATGCCGTGGGCCGCCATGAAGGCCACGGGATCGGTCGGTTCACCGTTGATACGGATCTCGAAGTGCAGGTGCGGGCCGGTGGAGTTGCCGGACGAGCCGACGTCGGCGATGTGCTGGCCGGCGGCGACCTGGTCACCGACGCGTACGTGGATGCCGCTGGCCCAGGAGTGGACGTAGCGGGACTGGATGCCGCCGCCGTGGTCGATCGCGACCATGTAGCCGGTGTTGCCGCCGCTGGACGGGCCGGCGATGGTCACGATGCCGTCGGCGACGGCGTAGATCGGGTGGCCGTCCCGCGCGGCGAGGTCGGTGCCGGAGTGCAGCTGGTGGACGGCCGTGACGGGGTTGGTCCGCATGCCGTACTCCGAGCTGTGGTCGAGGAAGCCGACCAGGGGAGCGGTCCAGCCGTCCATGCTCACGGCCGCGGGAGAGACGGCCCCGGCCAGGCAGGTCATGTCGGCCGGCCGGGCGACGGTGGCCGCGCCACCGTCGGGCGGGGCGGCCGTGGGCTCGCCCTGGGCGCCGGCGGCGGCGAGGGCCTGGACGATCGCCACGGCACCGTCCCAGTACCGCTCGTAGTGGTAGGGGTCGGCGTTGCGCTGGACCCGGTGGGCGACGATGGTCGGCGGCAGGGTCTCGCGGTCCTCGAGCTGTGCGAGGGACTGGAAGAACATCGTGGCCGAGCGGGTGGGGTCCATCCGTTCGGCGTAGGTGCCCCAGGCGCCGTTGTCGCGCTGCTGGAACAGGCCACGGGAGTCGGGGCCGACCTGGTCGCCGTGGTCGAGCACCCGGAGGCCGGACTCGCCCATCGCGGTCATGACGCCGATGGTCTGGTCACGCACCGACAGGCCGAGTGCCGCGCCGGCGTTGATGATGGCGGCCGCGTTGCCCAGCTCCTCTCCGCTGTAGCCGGCCACGGACGCGCCGGCGTAGTCCGCGTTCGCGACGGTGATGCCCGACCCGGGCGTGCACGCCGACGCCTCCTCGGCCGGCGCCAGGAGCAGCAGGAAGCCCACGACGCCGCCGAGCGTGAGGGCGGCGCCGCCGCCGACGAGAGCGGGGAGCTTCACGCGGACTCCCCGTCGGCCGGTTGTTCGAGGGACTCCGGCGGGGTGATGCGCTCGACCTGCCACGGGCTCGGGCCGTCGGTGCGCGAGAGCAGGACGCCGTAGGTGCCGGCGTCGGTCGGCACGGTCAGCTCGGCGAGGTAGACGCTGGGTTTGGCGGTGATGGTGGCCGGGCCGGTGACTGCCCTGGCGGGGATCGAGGTGGGGTCGACCCACTGGTAGTCGTAGGCGGCCTGCGCGCTGAGGTGGGCGCTGAACTCGGCCCACCACTTCTCCTGCGGGATGTCGGGCCGTGCGTAGGCGGTCATGACGTCCTGGGCGAGTTTCTGCGCTTCCTTGCGCGATGCGTCGTCCCAGACCGGTGCGGCGGCGCTGGTGTCCTCGCCGAGGTCGGACTCCATCGGGGTCCCACCGTCGGAGACGGGCGGGGGAGCCGGCGGCGCGGTGAGGGCGGGCGTAACCGTCGCGGTGGGGGCCGTGGTCGCCTCCGGTGACGTGGGTGCCGGCTCGCCTGTGCAGCCGGCGAGGGAGGCTGCGAGCACCGCGCCGAGCGCGAGCACGCTGACCACTCGTACCGCCATGCCATCCCCCCCGGTGACCGAACCTGTCAGGTGTCCTGACGCGGTTCCTCAGGCTTGAGCGGCTGGTTCCGGTGAGCGGCCAGGTGGTCCTTGACCTCGTCCCGCACGATGACCCATGACTGGCCGACCCTGTAGGCGGGGATGTGGCCAGCCTTGAGCCAGTTGTAAGCGGTTCCGCGGTTGACGCCGAGCACCTTCGCCAGCTGGTCGACGCTCAGGTGCGTCGGCAGCGGGTCGAAGAGGTCGTCCAACCGGCTCACCCTTCCTGCCTCATGTCTGCGGTCACATCGTTCCACAAAACGATATGATTTGCACTGGCGCGTACGGATTGAACATCGGACCTCCACGGCCCTATATTGTCACTGCGCTGGGATGGCATGAGGCAGATCATCCCAAAGAGTCGTCGAGGGGGGATCGATGGCTTCCAATCCTTGGTTGCCGCAGTCCGACCAGGCCCCGGACGCCCCACCGCGGCCGGCGCTCCTGGCGCCGCCGTCGACGGGTGCCAGGGCTCCACAGCCGGGGATCCCGGTGCCCGATCAGGTCGACCAGCTCCCCAGCCTCGAGCACGCTGCAGCAGCGCCGCTGTGGTGGCTCGGTGTCCACGGTGGGGCGGGGGAGTGGACCCTGGCGCAGTTGGTTCCGCAGTGGCGTCCGGCGGACCACGCCTGGCCGCTGGTGGTGAACAACCAAGCAGCGGCCCGCACGGTCCTCGTCGCACGCTCCAGCATGCGCGGCCTGCGTGCGGCGCAGATCGCCGCGACGCAGTGGGCCTCGGGGATCGTCCCGCACGTCACCGTCTTGGGCCTGGTCGTCATCGCCGACGCTCCCGGCCGGCTCCCGCGCCCGATTCGTGACCTCATCAAGGTCGTCGGTGGCGGTGTGCCCCGCGTGTGGCACCTGCCGTGGGTCGAGTCCTGGCGCCTGGGAGAGGACGTCTCGCTGGAGACCGCCCCGCGCGAGGTGCGAAAGCTGGTCGAGGACCTGCGCGCCCTCCTTCAAGCCGGTGCCGAGGGCACCACCAACTGAGAGGAAACCCTGATGGGAACCATGACCATGCTGCTCGCGGAGGCCGCGGTCGCGCTGCCCAACCCTGACCCGATCCAGCCCCCGGGCACCGAGGGCATCACCTCGATCATGGGCTGGGTCAAGTGGCTCGCCCTCGCCATCTGCATTGTTGGCCTGATGGTCGCCGGCGCTCTCATGGCGATCCAGTCACGCCGCGGCGAGGGCGGCGAGCACGCCGGGAAGATCGGCATGGCCCTGGGCGGCGTGATCGTCATCAGCGCGGCGGGCGCTCTCGTCGGCTTCCTGATGAGCGCCTGACACAGCACAGACAGGGGGGATTCCTTCATGGCGAGCGATGACAGCGAGCAGAACCCGTACACCCGGCCCGGCTTCGTCGCAGCGGCGATCGTCGTGGCACTCGTTGTGGTCCTGGCGGCCGTCCTCAGCTACCGGGCCGTGGCAGAGCCTGACGATCCCGACCCGACCACCGCACCCACAAGCTCCGACCCCACAGCCACCGCCGCCCCCACCGAATCACCATCGGCACAGGGCGGCGAAAGCGTCTGTGGCCTCGAACCCGTCGAGCTCGACGGCACACTCACCGCCGCACCCGACACGGAATGGGAACTCGTCGGAACCACCGCAGCACCCTCGGTGGAGGACCACGGTCCCGGGGAAGTGGAAGAAGACGGCTTCCGCTACTGCTTCGCACAGACGCCAACTGGCGCACTGCTGGCTGCCGCCAATGTGGCGGCAATGGGCTCTGACCCCGGTCTCTCACCCAAGGTCGCCGAGCATCTGTTTGCCGAGGGGGTTGGGCGAGACGTTGCGCTGTCCGAGACCCCGACAGGCAACGCCGGTGGCGGAGTACGCGTGCAGATAGCGGGATTCAGGCTCCTGGACTACTCCGGCGAGTCTGCGACTGTCGATATCGCCATGCGCGGCTCCAACGGCGCAATTGCCGGTCAAGTCTTCGACCTGGTGTGGGAGGACGGGGACTGGAAGGTGCAACTAGCCCCGGACGGGCAACTACCCACAGACGTCGTCGTCCTCCCTGATTTGGCCGGCTACCTCCTCTGGGCGGGAGCGTAGGGAGGTGGCCACCGGTGAGGAGAGCTGCGGCCGTATCGACTTCGGATGCAAGGTGGGCGACGCTATCGGCGGCGCCGCCGGTTCCGTCATCGGTGACGCGACGGACAACCTCGCGGACCAGGTGATGGAGGCGTTCGCGTCGGTCATCGCGTCGCTGGGCACGTTGTGGGTGAACGTCGGGACGCCGAATCTGGTGAATACCGGTGGCGCGTCCGCCTTGGACGGCGCGTCTGCTCCTGGGGTCAGGGAGTTGACCACGGTGCTGGGTTACGTCACCTGGGTCTCGTTGGCGGTGGCGATCATTGCGCTGATGATTCTCGGTGCGCTGATCGCGACCCGGATCAGGACGGGCGAGGGGATCGCGAGCCTGGGGAAGGTCGGTCTGATCCTCGGCGGTGTCGCTCTCGTCGGTGGTGCCGGTTCGATCGTCTCGGCGCTTTTGCCGAACGGCCCGGTGGGTGTCTCGGGAACGGTCGAGTTTCTTCAGTCCTCGCTCTGGCCGTACATGCTCATCGCGGCGGCCCTGTCCGTCGTCGTGGGCGGGGCTCGGATGTTCTGGGAGAGCCGTGCGGAGCCCGGCAAGGACCTGCTGCGCAGCCTGCTGACCCTGGCGGTCGTGGGGGGTGCCGGCGTGACGGTGGTGGCGCTGCTCGTGACCGCGGCTGACCGCTTCTCGGTCTGGGTCATCAACAACTCGCTCGCCTGCGACGTGACCGCGGCGAACGGGGCGTGCTTCGAGGAGAACGTCGGTGCACTGCTCGGTCTTGGCACCACTGCCGGCGTGCCGGGTCAGCCGTCCCTCGGCTCGGTCCTGGTGATCATCTTCGGCCTGATCGCGATCTTCGCGTCGGTGGTGCAGATCGTCCTGATGGTCGCGCGCAGCGGGATGCTGGTCATCCTGGCCGGCATCCTGCCGTTGGCGGCCGCGGCGACGAACACGGAGATGGGCCGTAGTTGGTTCAGGAAGTGCATCGGCTGGTTGGTCGCTTTCATCCTCTATAAGCCGGCCGCGGCGGTCGTCTATGCGGCTGCGTTCCAGCTCACGGGGACCGACGTCTTCGCCGATGACGGCTCCGGCATCCTGGCCGTGGTCACGGGGCTGATGCTGATGGTGCTGGCGCTGTTCGCCATGCCGGCGCTGATGCGGTTCGTGACGCCGATGGTCAGTTCCCTCGCCGCGGGTGGGGGAGGCGCGGCCGTCGCGGCGGGGACGATGGCCGCTATCCCGACCGGTGCCGCGGCCGTTGGCCGCCTGGCGACCGGCGCGGGCGGCGGTGGTGCTGCGGCGGCGTCGAACGCGGCGCCGCAGAGCTCGAGCCACAACACAAACACCTCGACGGGCACGGCTACCTCGGGCCCCTCGGGCGCCGGTCAGGGTGGGAGCAAGGGCATCGCTCCCGCACCTACGGGTGCGCCGGCGGCCGGAGGCACACAGGCCGCCTCGGCGGGCGGCGGGGCCACCACCGGTGCCGCAGCGGGCGGCTCGACGGCCGCGGGGGGCGCGACCGCGACGGGTGCGGGGGCCGCAGCAGGACCGGCTGGCGCCGCTGTGGCGGCCGGCCTGCAGGCAGGACAGGCCGCGAGCTCGGCCGCCAAGAACACCGCAGACCAGGTAACGGGGGATGGTCCGAGTGGCAGTAATTGAGGAAGCGCGCACGGCGCGGCGCACCTACGGCAACTGGCGGCGGCCGACGTCGCCGGGACTGATGGGGCTCGGCTCCATCGGCACGGGTGTGCTGATCGCCGGGCTGGTGATGGTCGTCATCACGGTCATGGTCGCCGGCCTGTGGCAGGCGGTGGCCCTGGGCACGATCCTGGGCCTGGTCCTGCTGCTTCTGCTGGCGAAGGACCGGCACGGCCGGAACCTGCTATCGCGCATCGGCGCGAGGACGGGTTGGTGGGCGGCGCGGTCTCGCGGCGCGCACCTGTACTCCTCCGGGCCGACCGGCCGGGCCCTGTGGGGCACCTTCCAGCTGCCGGGCCTGGTCGCTGCGACGCGCCTGTCCGAGCATTCCGACTCCTACGGGCGCCGGTTCGCAATGCTCTACACCCCGGCGACCGGCCACTACTCCGTGGTGCTGGGCACCGAGCCGGACGGCTCGGCGCTGGTCGACCCGGAGCAGATCGACACATGGGTGGCCGACTGGGGGCACTGGCTGGCGAACCTCGGTGACGAGCCGAGCCTGGAAGCCGCGTCGGTGACCATCGAGACGGCCCCGGACAGCGGCACCCGGCTGCGCCGGGAGGTCATGACGCACATGGACCCCGGCGCCCCGGAGTTCGCGCGGGCGATGCTGACCCAGGCGGTCGAGCGGTACCCGGCCGGCTCCTCGACGGTGAAGGCGTACGTCGCGCTGACGTTCACGGCCGCCCCCCGGGCGGGCGGGAAGAAGCGCACCCCGGAGGAGATGGGGCACGACCTCGCGGCCCGGCTGCCCGGGCTGACGCAGACCCTCTCGGCGACCGGGGCGGGGGCGTCGCACCCGCTGTCGGCGCAGGAGCTGTGCGAGACAATCCGCATCGCCTACGACCCGGCCGCGGCGGCGCTGATCGACGAGGCCCACGCGGCCGGGGAGACGCCGGAGCTGTCCTGGTACGACGTCGGGCCGACGTTCGCGGAGGCGACCTACGACGGGTACCTGCACGACTCGGCGCTGTCGGTGACCTGGGGCATGTCCACCGCCCCGCGCGGGACCGTGCAGTCCGGGGTCCTGGCCAAGCTCCTGGCCCCGCATCGGGACGTGGCCCGCAAGCGGGTCACCCTGCTCTACCGGCCGGTCGACGCCGCCCGCGCGGCGGCGATCGTCGAGGCCGACCTGCGGGCGGCGGAGTTCCGCGCGACCTCTAGCGCGAAGCCGGCGGCCCGGGACATCCTCGCCACCCGCGCGGCCGCGGCCACCGCGAGTGAGGAGGCGGCTGGGGCGGGCCTGCTCAACTTCGGGATGCTGGTGACCGCCACGGTGCTGGACCCAGGCAAGGAGGCCGACGCCCGGGCGGCGATCGACGGCCTGTCCGCCACGGCACGGTTGCGGCTGCGCCTGCTGCGCGGGTCGCAGGACTCCGCCTTCGCCGGCGCCCTGCCGCTGGGCCTGGTCCTGCCCCGGCACCTGCGGGTGCCGGCCGAGATGAGGGACAAACTGTGAAGCGCACCAAGAACACGGCCAGGCCGCGGGTGCTGCGTCCGGGCATGCGCGGCTGGCTCGGCCGCGGCCGGGGGGAGTCGTTCTACGTCCAGGCGGCGGATGAGTGGCGCGGCACCTCGGTGCAGGTGTGCGGGCTGTGGCCGTTCGCCGTCGGGGCCGGCACCCCGATGGTGGGGGTGCCGCTCGGGCGGCACATTCACACCGGGGCGACGCTGTGCTGCGACCCGATCTCCTGGTTCCAGCGGGCCAAGCTGATCTCCAACCCCTCCGCCTTCGTGCTCGGCAAGCCGGGCCTGGGCAAGTCCACCCTGGTGCGCCGCATGGCCACCGGGCTGGCCGGCTACGGGGTGATGCCCCTGGTCCTCGGTGACCTCAAGCCCGACTACGTCGACCTCATCGAGGCCCTCGGCGGGCAGGTCATCACCCTGGGCCGCGGCCGCGGCTACGTCAACGTCCTCGACCCGGGCGAGGCACTCGAGGCCGCGGAGCGGCTGCGCGCAGCGGGATACGAGAAGGAGGCCGCCCAGGTCCTCGCCGACGCCCACGGGCGCCGGCACACCATGGTCTCCGCTCTGGTGACGATCATGCGCGGCGCCCCGCCGACGGACCGGGAGGAGACGATCCTGGACCGGGCGCTGAAAGTCCTCGACGCCCGCCACAACGGCATCCCTGTCCTGGGGGATCTGCTGCGCGTGATCCAGGAAGGCCCGCAGGAGGTCCGCGCCGCGGCGCTGGACCGGGGCGACCAGGCCCGGTACCAGGCCATCACCGAGAACCTCGAGGCCTCCCTGGTCGGCCTGGTCGACGGCGGCCGCCTGGGGGAGACCTTCGCCCGCCCGACGACGAACCCGATGCGCCGGGACCGTCCGGTGGTCTACGACGTCTCCTCGATCGACGACACCGACATGGACCTGCAGGCCGCGACACTGCTGGCGTGCTGGTCGGCCGGGTTCGGCACCGTGAACGTGGCGAATGCCCTGGCCGACGCCGGCCTGGAGCCGCGCCGGCACTACTTCGTCGTCCTCGACGAGCTCTGGCGCGCGCTGCGCGCCGGGCGCGGGATGGTCGACCGCGTCGACGCCCTGACCCGCCTGAACCGTCAGCGCGGGGTCGGGGTCGCGATGATCTCCCACACCATGTCCGACCTGCTCGCCCTCGCGCACGAGGAGGACCGGATGAAGGCCCGCGGCTTCGTCGAACGGTCGGGCATGGTCATCTGCGGCGGCCTGCCCGGTGCCGAGATGCCCCAGCTGACGGCCGCGGTGCCGTTCTCCCGGGCCGAGCAGGACCTGCTCATCGGCTGGCAGGACCCACCGGCCTGGGACCCGGCTGCCGGTCAGGAGGCCGAGCCCCCGGGCCGAGGCAAGTTTCTCGTCAAGGTCGGCGGCCGCCCCGGCATCCCGATCGACGTCCAGCTCACCGAGGTCGAGATGGGCATCCACGACACCAACAAGCTCTGGCACACCGTCTCGCGCATCGGTGCGATGGCAACGCAGGGGAGTGGTGTGGCGTGAGCACCCCGAACAACCGGCGACGTGACCCGGGCGGCCTGTCCAGCGAGGCCGTCCTGATCTGGGTCGGCATCGCCGTCGTGGTCCTGGTCGTCGGCGGCGCCTACGCCGCCGTGCACCTGGGCCACCGCATCGACGGCACCGGCGCCACCATCCCGACCGATCCGTTCGGGCTGTTCTTCGGCCTGCTCTCCGGGGACGTCGCCTGGCCGGCCGCCGGCACCGGCGTGCTCGTCGCCCTGGCCCTCGCCGTGGCTCTACTGCTCGTCGGGGTCGTACTGCTGGCCCGCAGGATCACCGGCAGGCGCACCCGCGTGGACCGGACCGCGGCCTACCTGGGCGGAGGCAAGGACGTCGAGGCCCTGACTCGCAAGCACGCGGCCGCGACCGCCGAGCGCCTCGGCGTCAAGGACTCCCCGGGTGTTCCCATCGGCGTCACCGTGAGTTCACGGCAGCCGCTTTACGGGTCGTGGGAGGACATGCACATCGACATCTGGGGCCCGCGCACCGGCAAGACCACCTCCCGGGCGGTGCCGGCGATCCTCGATGCCCCCGGTGCGGTGCTGGTCACCTCGAACAAACGTGACGTCGTCGACGCCACCCGCGACGTCCGCGCCAGGACCGGGCCGGTGTGGGTCTTCGACCCCCAGGCCATCGCCCTGGAGGAGCCGGCCTGGTGGTGGAACCCGCTGTCCTACGTCACCGACGAGGTGAAGGCCGCCCGGCTGGCCGAGCACTTCGCCGCCGGAAGCCGCGACCCCGGCGCCCGGACGGATGCCTACTTCGACCCCGCCGGCCAGGACCTGCTCGCCGGCCTGCTCCTCGCGGCCGCCCTCGCCGGCCGGCCGATCACCGACGTCTACACCTGGCTGACCCGGCCCACTGACGACACCGCCGTCGACATCCTTGCCACCCACGACTTCAAGCTCGTGGCCGACCAGGTCGCCGGCGTGATCAACGCCCCGGAGAAGCAGCGCGGCGGCGTCTACGGCACCGCCCAGCAGATGGCCTCCTGCCTGACCAACCGCCAGGTCGCCGCCTGGGTCACCCCGCAATCCCAGACCGACCACCGGCCCCACTTCGACCCCGCAGCTTTCGTCGCCGGCGGAGGCACCCTCTACAGCCTCTCCAAGGAGGGCCGCGGCACCGCCGGCCCCCTCGTGACCGCGCTGACCGTCGCCGTCGTCGAGGCCGCCGAGGAGCTCGCCGTCCACTCCCCGGGCGGGCGGCTCACCACGCCGCTGCTTGCCGTGCTCGACGAGGCCGCGAACGTGTGCCGGTGGCGCGAGCTGCCCAACCTCTACAGCCACTACGGCTCCCGCGGCATCGTCATCATGACGATCCTGCAGTCCTGGTCCCAGGGCGTGGAGGTCTGGGGCGAGTCCGGCATGAAGAAGCTCTGGTCCGCCGCGAACGTGAAGGTCTACGGCGGCGGCGTCTCCGAAGCCGCCTTCCTCGAGGACCTCTCCCGCATCGTCGGCGACTACGACCGCCAGGCGTCCTCGGTCTCCTACGGGCGCGGGCACCGAACCGTCTCCCAGCAGCTCCACCGCGAACGCATCCTCGACGTCGCCGACCTCGCCGCCATGCCCAAGGGCCGCGCCCTCGTCCTCGCCTCCGGCTCACGCCCCACGCTGATCCGCACCCAGCCCTGGATGAGCGGCCCGCACGCCGACGCCGTCCGCGCCTCCATCAAGGCCCACGACCCGCAGGCCACCCGCACGATCGTCGACGCCGAGCGCGAGCTCGCCATCGTCGACCATGCGCCGGACCCGGTCCCGGCCTATTAAGGAGAACGGCGTTGACCGACGTGCTGAACGGCTGGGACGAGGCCGAGGAGCTCATCGACGCCCGCACCGAGCAGGCGGACGATGAAGCGGCCGTGGAGCCGGAGGAGCCGGCCCTGTACTACGGCTCCGTCGACGAGTTCGTGCGCGAGTACCTGCGCCAGCTCTACCGCCGGCGAGTCGGCCCGAACACCACCGCGAAATGGGCCGCGGAGTGGTGGCGCCACCCCGAGGCCATCGTCCGCCTCGAAGCCCTGTGGCGAACCTGGGAACACCTCCGCCTCGACCCCGCCACCGGCATGAGCGTCTGGCTGCGCGACCACGCCGACTATCACATGGGCGTCCTGCTCTCCGCGGACGGCCCCTTCAGGAAGTCCGAGGACAGCAACCGCGACGGCGACCCCTTGCCGTACACGACACCGCCCGCCGGGATGTTCCCCGACATGCGCAACTGACGAAGCCCGAAGCCCGGGGCCCGCTCACAGCAGCCTGGCCCCGGGCTTCGGCCGACTATCCGGGACGTCCCTCGTCGCCCCCTACGCCGCCGTAGCCAGCAGGTGTGCGAGACCTGCCGCCTCAGACTCCAGCCAGCTGTCGTACCGGTGAAGGTGCTTCCGCTCGCGACTCGTCACGACGTGGCTGCAAGAAAGGTCGACAAACACTGCAACAGTTCCCGGGTAGGCCCGTTCCATCAGACGGAGGACGGCGTCGATGACGATGTCCTCGAGGGGCGCCTCGGCGTACCGGACCATGACGATCTCGGTCTCCCCAAGGGGGCTCTCCTCAGCAAAGGTAGGACTGATCGACACGTCCAGCCCGCCGATGCGCACTACAGCACGCGGGGGGAGAGCAGCGGCGGCGAACATCCCCCAGCGGGCAGAGACGCTGCCCCACTTCGCGGCGAGGTCGGTGTACCGCGGCCGCTTCTTGGCCGTGGCGTTCATCGCCGCGGCGACGACGGCGGCGCCGTCGCGCGACGTGGTCCGGTCGCGGCGGACGGCCTGCCGCAGTGCGGCGTAGTAATCCGCGTAGAACCGGTAGTCACCACCCCGAGCGCTCTCGGCGGCACGGGCACGCCCGAGCGGCGGGGCGTTGAGATAGGTGATCAGTCCGCTGAGGCGGACCTGGGGTCTTGCCATTGGAAAGCCTCCAGTTCATGAGCGGCGAACGTCTCGCCGCTCGGGGTTAACCGGAGGCCGAAGCTTGTGCGAAGATGCTTAAGAAGTTCCGACCAAGGACTCTCGGCATCTCGCGTCGCTCCGGCGACCGGCTGTCGGTTTACTGCCGGGCCGGATGTTGGAGCATCTGGCCCGGCAGTGAATACCACCGTCGTGTTACCGACGGTGGTGGTCTCACTCTAACTGCGCGCACCCACACCTGGCACACACCACATTTCGTGCCTGTGGACGGCTTTCACCACTAGATGTCCACGAGTTTCGGAGTCGGCTCTGGTAGCCCTCGTGCAGCAGGGTTGTCTGTAGAGTCAGATTTGAGAAATCAGCATGACCGCTGGCAGCACGATCCCCGCGGTGCCAGCCGCGAGCAGGATCGACACCAGCCTCAGTGTCGGGCCCCATCCACCCTGGATGGCGGCCCGCACTACTTTCCAGCCGTCACGCCCGAATTCGATCCACACGCCTTCACCTCCCTTCCGCCCTCGCACCAGCATTGGCCCTCTTCTTCTTGCCACCCCTGTTGCCCTTCATCGGTTTGGCGAGCTGCTTGCTCTTGGGACCATGCGTAGCCGCGGCGTCCCTGCGTTTCCTCGCCTTGTTCGCCCGGCTCTGAAGGGCACTCCGGGCCTCGGTGCCGTAGCTGCCGGTGAGCGAGTACCAGAAGTGCGTGGTGCTCCCGGTCGGTGACAGTGGCGCCTTCACCCGCTGCTTCCTCTCGTGGACGAGGCCGAGGTCGCGCAGGTTATTGAGGCCGTTCTGAGCTGTCTTCGGCGAGATGCCGTACCAGTCGCGCGCATCCGACAGCCGCATCCTCATCTCGGGGGACTTCGGGTTCGTCTCCTTGGCGATGATCAGCAGCATCGCGAGGCCAGGAAGGGTGAGCTTCGCAAAGGTTTCGTCACCCGAGTTCCACAGTCCTAGTGCCCCGTGCTGATGGGCGGGAGCTTGTCGAGGATGGTGCGGGCTTCCGAGGGGATGGTCGGGTAGGCGGTGATGTGGTGGCCGTCGATGTCGATGAGGACCGAGCGCAGCGGTCGTAGGGTCTGGACCAGCTTCTTGATCGAGACTCCGGCGGCTTCTTGCAGGTAGCGGCTGATGGCCAGGGCGGCGAGGACCACGGTGAGGTGGGCCTCGATGGCCTCGCGCTGGTGGTGGAAGACGGGCCGGGCCTTCAGGTCGGACTTGGTCATGCGGAAGGACTGCTCCACGCGCCACAGGTCGTGGTAGGCGCTGATGATGGCCTGGCCGGGCATGGTCTTCGCGGGCAGGTTGGTGACGTAGCCCTTCAGTCCGGCGAGCTGGCGGGCGCGGTCGATGGTGGCCTGGTCGAGCTCCTTGGTCGCGCCGGAGACCTTCAGGAAGCGGGCCTTCTTCAGCGGGACGGTGCCGGCGGCGATCTTCTCGGCCTTGGCGATCATGAGGTTGATGTTGCGGTCATCGCGCTTGTTCCGCTTGAAGGACCACTGGTAGACGATGCGCCGTTCCCGGGCGTTCTTCCCGGTGCCCATCACCCGGGTCGACTCCAGGATCTGGCCGTCCTCGAAGTAGTTGCCCTTGCGCTCGAAGTGCTCGGCGAGGTCGTAGGGCGCCTTGGTCAGGCGCGAGCCGACGATGAACTTGAAGCCGGCGTCCTCCAGGGCGTTGAGGTTCGCCGCGGAGAGCATGCCCGCGTCGGCGACCACCACCAGGTCGGTGACGCCGTGGCGCTGCTGGAACTCGGTCAGGACCGGGATCAGGGTGGTGGTCTCGGCCTTGTTCCCCTCGAAGAGGTGGACCTCGAGGGGGAACCCGCCCGGGTCGACGAGGAGCCCGACCTGGACCTGGGGGTCGACGCGGCGTTCCTTGCTCATCCCGACCTTGCGCAGGTCGTCCTCGTCCTCGTTCTCGAAGTGCAGGGTCGTGACGTCGTACATGATCATCGCCGCGGTGCCGGTCGTGCGGGCCGAGTGTGCCAGGCACCTCCTGGCCAGGACGTCGCGGTAGTCGCGCTCCTGGGAGCGGCGCAGGGTGGCGTAGAGGGTGTTCAGGTGCGGGGCCGTGATGCCGACGTCCTCCAGGACGCGGATGGTGTCGGCCTTCGACGTCGGCTCGATGATCCGGGCGAGCACCAGCTTCATGAACGCCTCGTCCCTCAGGACGTCGAAGCCCAGGAACCGGTACGCGTCGACGAGGACGTCCCACAGCACCTGGCTGGCGGTCGCGACCACCCGGGCCCGCCCGGGACTGGTCTGCACGGCAGTGTCCAGCCCGAGGTCGAGCTCGCCCTGCCCCTCGTTCAGCCGCTCCCGCGCGGCCTGCATCAGCACCGCGAGCTCGACGTCATCGTGCGCCGAGCCCAGATGCGCCACGATCCGCCTTGTCCCGCCGCGCTTGTCCACGATCTGCACGGCCGTGGCCCCCGACGAGGTCCGGACCTTACGGATGAACAGGGACACCTCGTGAGACTACCCGGCAGGCTAGTGCCCCGAATCAGCCACCCACACGCCGCTGACCTGCACCAACACCCTCAGCACCGCCCGCACCTGTGGAAGTCAGGTCCGGGCGAGCACCAGCTTCATGAACGCCTCGTCCCTCAGGACGTCGAAGCCCAGGAACCGGTACGCGTCGACGAGGACGTCCCACAGCACCTGGCTGGCGGTCGCGACCACCCGGGCCCGCCCGGGACTGGTCTGCACGGCAGTGTCCAGCCCGAGGTCGAGCTCGCCCTGCCCCTCGTTCAGCCGCTCCCGCGCGGCCTGCATCAGCACCGCGAGCTCGACGTCATCGTGCGCCGAGCCCAGATGCGCCACGATCCGCCTTGTCCCGCCGCGCTTGTCCACGATCTGCACGGCCGTGGCCCCCGACGAGGTCCGGACCTTACGGATGAACAGGGACACCTCGTGAGACTACCCGGCAGGCTAGTGCCCCGAATCAGCCACCCACACGCCGCTGACCTGCACCAACACCCTCAGCACCGCCCGCACCTGTGGAAGTCAGGTTCGGGTTCGTCTCCTTGGCGATGATCAGCAGCATCGCGAGGCCAGGAAGGGTGAGCTTCGCAAAGGTTTCGTCACGCCAGAAGTCGAGCGGCAACACGAAGTAGGTGTTCATCAGGTCGCGACGACCGCCAGGGGCGTCGTACGCCTCTCTGCCGTCCTCGCGTCGGGGGCGAACTCGTACGGCACGCCCCTCCCGCTCTCTTTTCTCGATCAGGCCCAGTTCCTCGAGCTCGGCCCACACCCGCGAGAGAGTCGATGGCGACCACGTTGGTGCGCCTCGGTCGGTCGCGGTGAGGGCGCGAACCCATGCCGTGGCGGGCAGCGGTTCGCGTCGACTCTCGAGCCACGGCCAGCACGTGAGCAGAAGCAGATAGAGGAGCAGGGCACGGTGCCGACGGCCGGTCACCATGCGGGCCAAGGTGCTGCTGCGGTCAGCCCCGTTGCCCTTGGGCAGCTGGACGAGGACGCCGCGAAGCTGGAAGTAGTCACGCGGCACCAACCTGAGCATCTCGGCGCACGTCTCAGCAGGGGTTGCGGCCGGCTCGTCAAGTAGTGCGACCTGGTTGCCGGATGACAGGTCTGCAGATGACTGCTTCATAGGCACCATTGCACCACTCTGCGTGCACAACCAATGCAGCTTCAGCAACCGCCAGTTGCGGCGCCGCACCAACCAATGCAATGTGCCTGCTACTTAACTGATACACACCTAAAACTCACCTGATACCAGCCAGTACGCCAGTTGCTGCGCGCGGGGGCAAGTCTTGGTGCGCCGTTCCCCGAGACTGGGCATTTCAAGTCCGATCACTCCCACAGCTGCTCTCCCGCCCCCTCGCTAGCTGAGCGGCTGGGACGAGGCCGAAGACCTCATCGACGCCCGCACCGCCGAGGCGGGTGTCGGCGAGTCCGGGCCGGAGGAACCGGCCCTGCACTACGGCTCCGTCGACCAGTTCGTGCGCGAGCACCTCCGCCAGCTCTACCGCCGCCGCGTCGGCCCCAACACCACCGCGAAATGCCCCGCGGAGTGGTGACGCCACCCCGAGGCCATCGTCCGCCTTGAGGCCCTGTGGCGAGCCTGGCGACACCTCCGCCTCGACCCCGAACATGCGCGACTAAGCGACAACTCATACAACGTGCAACCGGGCGCGGGGCGTCAAAACTCCGACTAGCGGCGTTGACTCGCTAAGTTCGGCACCGGAGGTACCGATGAACGAAGATAAGCCGCCGAACACCCGAAGGTCGGAAGGTTCCACAAACCGCGCAGCCGACCCCGACTACATTGGCGAAGCACACGGTAAGGTCGCAGACATCGGCAAGGGACGCCGATGGTACGACCTCCCGTACAGGTTCATCCGCTGGCTTCTATTCGCACGCCCGAAACGTTTCATACCGGCCCGCGTGCGACCACACTTAAGCAACATCCAGAATTACCTGCTTCCCTATTACTCTCACGAGTTGCACAGAGCATGGGACCCGGCCGACCCGCGCCACAACATCCACGTACCGGACGATGAGCATGTCACCATTCCAGGCCTCTGGGCAGTAGAGCTTTTCCCCCCGAGCGAAATCGACGCCTTGAATAGAGCTTTCGAACGCAACGGTTGGGACCGCAGGCGAGTGAGCATCGGCACTGGGGAACAGAACCGAACGATGTTGAATAGGTCCAGGACGGGCCAAGGTTGGTCGTGGTGGCGGCTAGGAGAGGTCTCCGGTGAGGGCTCACCTTATGTGTTCCCCGACAGCGTGCGAGAGAAGTTACCTCCACACATTGGGGCCATTGAACTCGGCGCGATTCAAATAGGTTCCGGATTGACTGCAGTCGTTGCCCATTTCCACCTCAATGAAGCCGGCAGTGAGTATGTGGACGAGATGTGGCATAGAAAGCACGAGCCCGAGATCGTCTACCGGAAGCGCCGTCGCCCGCACGCTAACGACCGAATGTTCACGGCTTACCGCAAGACGCAAAATGCCCGCCGCGAACTACATGAAGAGGCAAGGGCATGGATGAGCGATCGCTGCCCAGGATATTTTTCCGCGAACGGAAAGACGCAGCCGCTTATGGACATGCTGCTTCTGGAGAAGTACGACCCCATCCTCGCCACTCGCGATGATCGGAAATACTGGGATGCACTGCGCGCCCTCGGCATCACAGACAACTCGTTGTACCGGACCTCAAAAGATCTGCCAAACCTGGTGCTGAGCGAAGTCGAGGGGCGGATGTGCCCACCATTCGAAGGAGACCACACGTGGACTCTATGGGGAAACACAACTTCTGTCGCGCAATCGATGCAGAACCTGCACTTCTACGGGAAAGAACATCGACGCGCCATCTCGAACGCTGCTGACGACTCGCTGTCCAACTTCTTGGTCACCCTAGGCATCGCAAATTTCCTTAGTGTCATCGAAGAGCGGTATGCCGTATTGCGGGATGATGCTAGGTCAAGGCACGGCCGGTTCAAGGCGGCGTACATTAAGCAACTGAGAGCGAGCTTTTTGACGATGAGCCTCGACTTAACAAGCATTAGCCGCGACCTAGGCGATTTCTGGCGACGCAAAACTCGGTACCTGGGCGAGCCACGCTTTGTCTTGGATTACGCACCATGGATAGTCATGGAAGACGAGGCTCAGAACAGGCCGCGATTCACACCGATCGACTTCAATAAGCATGTCCGCAAAGTCTGCAAGCGGCGAGTAACTTCACTACTCCAGGCAGATAAAGACTATAGAGAGATTCTGTCCACGGTTGCATCGCTGGGCTCATCGATCGACACGTACAAGATCAGTCGCTTGGCCACTTGGATCTCCCTCGCCTCCCTAGCGGTCGCTTCTGCAACCCTCGCAGTTACAGACATAGGTTCGGGAGCCCTGCTCAGCGGATTAGCGGATATGCTGCGCGCCATTACTGGTTAGGCCCGAGTTCCACAGTCCTAGTGCCCCGTGCTGATGGGCGGGAGCTTGTCGAGGATGGTGCGGGCTTCCGAGGGGATGGTCGGGTAGGCGGTGATGTGGTGGCCGTCGATGTCGATGAGGACCGAGCGCAGCGGTCGTAGGGTCTGGACCAGCTTCTTGATCGAGACTCCGGCGGCTTCTTGCAGGTAGCGGCTGATGGCCAGGGCGGCGAGGACCACGGTGAGGTGGGCCTCGATGGCCTCGCGCTGGTGGTGGAAGACGGGCCGGGCCTTCAGGTCGGACTTGGTCATGCGGAAGGACTGCTCCACGCGCCACAGGTCGTGGTAGGCGCTGATGATGGCCTGGCCGGGCATGGTCTTCGCGGGCAGGTTGGTGACGTAGCCCTTCAGTCCGGCGAGCTGGCGGGCGCGGTCGATGGTGGCCTGGTCGAGCTCCTTGGTCGCGCCGGAGACCTTCAGGAAGCGGGCCTTCTTCAGCGGGACGGTGCCGGCGGCGATCTTCTCGGCCTTGGCGATCATGAGGTTGATGTTGCGGTCATCGCGCTTGTTCCGCTTGAAGGACCACTGGTAGACGATGCGCCGTTCCCGGGCGTTCTTCCCGGTGCCCATCACCCGGGTCGACTCCAGGATCTGGCCGTCCTCGAAGTAGTTGCCCTTGCGCTCGAAGTGCTCGGCGAGGTCGTAGGGCGCCTTGGTCAGGCGCGAGCCGACGATGAACTTGAAGCCGGCGTCCTCCAGGGCGTTGAGGTTCGCCGCGGAGAGCATGCCCGCGTCGGCGACCACCACCAGGTCGGTGACGCCGTGGCGCTGCTGGAACTCGGTCAGGACCGGGATCAGGGTGGTGGTCTCGGCCTTGTTCCCCTCGAAGAGGTGGACCTCGAGGGGGAACCCGCCCGGGTCGACGAGGAGCCCGACCTGGACCTGGGGGTCGACGCGGCGTTCCTTGCTCATCCCGACCTTGCGCAGGTCGTCCTCGTCCTCGTTCTCGAAGTGCAGGGTCGTGACGTCGTACATGATCATCGCCGCGGTGCCGGTCGTGCGGGCCGAGTGTGCCAGGCACCTCCTGGCCAGGACGTCGCGGTAGTCGCGCTCCTGGGAGCGGCGCAGGGTGGCGTAGAGGGTGTTCAGGTGCGGGGCCGTGATGCCGACGTCCTCCAGGACGCGGATGGTGTCGGCCTTCGACGTCGGCTCGATGATCCGGGCGAGCACCAGCTTCATGAACGCCTCGTCCCTCAGGACGTCGAAGCCCAGGAACCGGTACGCGTCGACGAGGACGTCCCACAGCACCTGGCTGGCGGTCGCGACCACCCGGGCCCGCCCGGGACTGGTCTGCACGGCAGTGTCCAGCCCGAGGTCGAGCTCGCCCTGCCCCTCGTTCAGCCGCTCCCGCGCGGCCTGCATCAGCACCGCGAGCTCGACGTCATCGTGCGCCGAGCCCAGATGCGCCACGATCCGCCTTGTCCCGCCGCGCTTGTCCACGATCTGCACGGCCGTGGCCCCCGACGAGGTCCGGACCTTACGGATGAACAGGGACACCTCGTGAGACTACCCGGCAGGCTAGTGCCCCGAATCAGCCACCCACACGCCGCTGACCTGCACCAACACCCTCAGCACCGCCCGCACCTGTGGAAGTCAGGTCCGGGCGAGCACCAGCTTCATGAACGCCTCGTCCCTCAGGACGTCGAAGCCCAGGAACCGGTACGCGTCGACGAGGACGTCCCACAGCACCTGGCTGGCGGTCGCGACCACCCGGGCCCGCCCGGGACTGGTCTGCACGGCAGTGTCCAGCCCGAGGTCGAGCTCGCCCTGCCCCTCGTTCAGCCGCTCCCGCGCGGCCTGCATCAGCACCGCGAGCTCGACGTCATCGTGCGCCGAGCCCAGATGCGCCACGATCCGCCTTGTCCCGCCGCGCTTGTCCACGATCTGCACGGCCGTGGCCCCCGACGAGGTCCGGACCTTACGGATGAACAGGGACACCTCGTGAGACTACCCGGCAGGCTAGTGCCCCGAATCAGCCACCCACACGCCGCTGACCTGCACCAACACCCTCAGCACCGCCCGCACCTGTGGAAGTCAGGGGGCTCATCGATCGACACGTACAAGATCAGTCGCTTGGCCACTTGGATCTCCCTCGCCTCCCTAGCGGTCGCTTCTGCAACCCTCGCAGTTACAGACATAGGTTCGGGAGCCCTGCTCAGCGGATTAGCGGATATGCTGCGCGCCATTACTGGTTAGGCGGTGGCCACTGTTAGTGACGGCGCCCCGTCAGGCATGCCGGGCACATCATCTCGACGCTCGCGTAAGCCTCAGCGGTAGTGCTGCAGACGACGCCTGTCTCATCACCGTGCCGGCAAATGCGTATTTGAGGCTCGAGCCCGTGGAGTGACCAGCGCCGACCGAGCCAATGTAGGGCCGAGGCGCGCTGCGGAGCGTTGCGCCTGAGGGAGACGCGGGTCTTTGTACGGATCCGATAACGGACCTTTATGTCTCTATTGTGCGGTCGCACGATTTCCAAGGCCCAGTAAATACAGAAGGAACGCGTAGCATCGCACTCTGGACGCGTATTTGTGGACAGTTTGCGACCACATCAAGGCGCGTCAGCTCCGAACTGTTGCGGGGCGCAAGCTGTGATCGCAACGTTCGACGCGGCAGGTGCCTCTGGCCGGCCACTGGGCTTGTTCTACGTTATAGGCGGCGTATGACGTCTCGGCGACTTGAAGTTCCGCGGAGGTCGCGATGCGACCCAGACGAGCCGAAGGGCCAATTCAACGGTCTGGCCCGATTCAGTCGCGGAAGCGGTCGAGGAACCGAGTCTCCGGAATCTCCTCTTTCTCTTCCTCCTCATCCTCGACAGCAGCGTCACTGAAGAGGCTAATTGTGCGGTGCTCGGCCAGGGCCCGGCGAGCCGCGTCGAGCACGGCCGCCCGCACGACAAGGAAAAGTACTGCGCAAGAGATAGCGAGCCCGAGGAGGTAGAGAAGCACGTATTTCATCTGTCAACCGTAGCGCCGCGAATTACCTACAGACAGGGGAATCCGCCCCACTTCCGTCGCAATGTGCAGTGTCCGCGGTCTGGCACTTACCAACCAGTTATGCCGACCCTCGTCTGGGTCGGAGTCCCAGGCTGATGCGTATGACACGAGGACGCGCCCGACACGCCTTCCTGCGTGGGCGCTTGCCTCAGGCGATGACCTTCGCGCCCTTGGTGCGGTTGCACTTCCAGCACAGCGTTTGAAGGTTCTCGGGAACGCTGAGCCCGCCTTTGGACACGGGCATGATGTGGTCAACCTCGAGCAGCAGGTGTGGCTCCGCGGCCAGCGAGACCCCGCAGCTCAAGCAGGTGTGATTGTCGCGCTCCTTGATGTGGCTACGCAGCCTGGCCGTCATAAGCGCACGCTGTCCGGAAGCGGACTTGGCCCAGCGGATCTTGTCGACGAGGGTTGCGGCCAGCGCCTCGAGCGTCGGCGTGTTGAGCTCGATGTTCGTCGTCTGACCGCTGTTGCCGCCGGCAGAGGTGTACTGGAACTTGTACTGCGGGTAAGGCACCTCGATCGGTGAGAGGTGAACGCCGACCTGGTCCCAGAACTCCTCGCGGTAGTGCTTGAGGATGAACGCGGGCGGGTCGATCTTTGCGGTGATGTCCGCCTCGCGCTCCTTGACGTTGGCGACGGCTTCTTCCAATTGGGCTATGTCGTTGGCGACGCGCTGGACATCGGCGAGGGTGTTCTGGTCGGCCTTGATGGAGAAGTACTTCATGAGGTACTTGATCGGGTCGGCGCTGGCGTTGCGCACGACCTGCAGTGAGGCGTTGTGCACGTGCGGGGCGTATTCGGCGATGTTGCGGTCGCGCCGGTTGTTCCACGCCGAGGTGTTCTCGAATGAGGCGAGGTGCGCGTGCTGGCCGGTGGACGATGATCCGAGCTCGAACGAGCCCCGGGTGCGGATCTCCTCGACGTAGTCGACCACGTCGTTGTGCTCGGCAACCACGGAGGCGATCTCCGTCTTGAGCGTCTGGAAGTGCTCTGACGCGAAGTAACGGTTCTTTCGGATCGTGCGAACAACGGGGTTCGCGAAGCAGACTGCGGCTAGGGCGAGCACAGTCAGCCAGAAATTGCCGGTTACTGCCGGGACCATGATGACCGCAGCAAGGAGCAGAGGAATGAGGATGGGTGCGGGCATGGCGACGGGTCTTTCCGTAGTCGAGGCTCCGGGTCGATACGGACGGTACTAGTCAGTTGACCGACGCGAGGAGCTTTCGAGGACTTGTGCGCGAAGATCGGCTCATCTCATGCGGGCGATTTGTCACGGCGTTTACAGGCCACGACGCTTGAGGTCGTGCTGGCGGAACATGAGCGCTAGCCACGGCAGACCGTTCGGCTTGCATGCTGAGACTCGCCTCTCGCATGCTGATCCGGTAGCGGTCGATACGTCAGTCCAGGGATCGCTCCGTCAGTTCTCGGTGGGCTGATCACCCGCAAGTTCGCGCGACGTGTCGGCGAGGACGTCTGTAAGGGTGGCTGTCAGTCCCCTCGCGGTCGGGGGGATCTTGGCGCTGCTCGGGGGGAAGGGTGTCGCAGGTGGCGACCGCAAGAGGTGCGCTGGCGCTGGCAAGGGCGTAGCGGACGACCTGCTCGTCGCGGCTGGCGCACAGCAGCAACCCAGTGGTGGGCGCGTGGATGGCGTGGTTACGGACGCAGTCGTCGACGACGGCGACGTAGGTGCCGAGCTGTCCGACGTAGGCGGGGGAGAAGCTGTCCGACGTAGGCGGGGGAGAGGCGGCCGATCTTGAGCTCGACGACGACGTAGCGCAGCTGGGTGACGTGGAAGAGGAGCAGGTCGACGACGAGCACGTCGTCGGCGACGTCGAGGTGGACCTCTGGGCCGACGAACGCCATGCCGTGCCTGGAAATGACGAACACGGAGGGCGGGCACATTCTTTCCGCCCGGTTCGGGTTCGTCGCCCCGTCATAGCGGCACAGCCAATCACTGGGGGCGGATATAGGACTGTGCGCCGACGGAAGTGCCCGCCTGTCAGGCGCGTCCGTTCCGGACGGTGTCGAGGTCGCTGTAGGCAGTCACCTTCGAGATACCCAGGCGCGCGGCGACCCGGTCCACAGAGCGCTTGATGTGGAAGGCACCGCGTTCCTCGAGCAGACGCAAAACCTCGACGCGGTCGCGCTTGTCCATCAAGTTGACCGGTTTGCCGACCGCCTCGACTGCGCTCTCGATCATGTCCTCGAGTACGTGCTGGATGTCCGGCCCGACGATCTCCTCCGGCGACTGCGCGTCCGCTGCCGTCGGAATGAGCGACGCGACCAATGCTTCTGCGTTCTTCAGGGGAGTGAGGTCGATGTTGATGCAGAGGGCTGCGATGACCGCACCCGACCTGTCCCGGTAGTAGACCGAGGAACAGTGGAGGTCGCGGCCGTCCGACGTCCGACCCCGGTAGCCGAAGGCGTCATGGTTGGCCCCTTCGTTCTGTAGTACGCCTAGCCCCAGGTTCGTCGAGGGGCCGCCGACGGTGCGGCCAGTCACGTGACCGTTCTCGATCGCATAGATCGTCCGGTCCATCGATCGCGACCGCAGATCGTGCAGCACGACCTCACAATGGCGTCCGACCGCGGCTGCGATGGCACGCATGACCGGGTGCAGGACTGCGTACAGGGTCTCGATGTCGTCGAACTGGTCGTTGGTAGCCAACGCGCCGGAGTCGCTCAGCTGGGTCATCTCTTCCTCCTGGAACCGCGTTGACACGTCCGAAAGCATACTGTAGAAATCGGGTTAAGTTAATAGAAGTTCAGTTCAGCAACGGCGCCACTACACGAACTGGCTTCTCATCCATCTTTGGAGGACCCATGCGTCTACGTACCCCTCGTCTGGCTGCAATCGGCGCAGTCGTCGCGTGTACGTCCCTGATCCTGACAGGTTGCGGCGGGGCCAGCGAGGAATCCGGCGGCGGCACCGTGCGCGTCGTCGTTGCCAACCATCCCTGGACCGACGCGGTGCTGAGCGGAATCGACGAGTTTGAGGAAGAGACCGGCCTCACCGTAGAGGTCACCTCCTACACAGAGGACCAACTCTCACAGCAGCTGAATGTCCGGCTTAACGCCAGCGCCGATGACATCGACGTCATGATGATGCGTCCGCTGCAGGAGGTGCGGACGTTCCATGAGAACGGCTGGCTCACAGACCTCACCGAATGGGCCACCACCGACGAGACATGGGACTGGAGCGACTTCCAGGAGGGACCGCAGGCTTCTGTCACGGTGGACGACCAGGTCCTGGCCGTGCCGTTGTCGACGGAGCGTGAAGTCTTGTACTACCGCAAGGACCTGCTCGACGAGGCCGGCCTCGAGGTGCCGCAGACCCTCGAGGAGCTGGAGGAAGCCGCGCGAATGATCCAGGAGCGGAACGAGGGCGTCTATGGCTTCGTGTCCCGAGGCGCGCGAGCCGCAGCCGTCACACAGTTCTCGAGCTTCCTGTACAGCTACGGCGCGGACTGGGAGACGGACGACGGAACATCGGGCATCGGAACGCCTGAGGCCCGAGCGGCTTACACCTTCTACGGCGACATGTTGCGCAACTACGGCCCGCCCGGAGTCACCAACATGAGCTGGCCCGAGGCGATGGCCATCTTCACGCAGGGTCGAGCGGCCTTCTACACCGAGGCGGACAGCCTCTACACCAACGCGACCGACCCCGAGAGCTCGACGGTAACCGAGACGGTCGGCTTCGCGCAGTTCCCGGCCGGTCCGGCAGGATCTCGCCCGACGAACGTTCCCGCGTGGGCGCTTGCTGTGCCTTCGACGTCCAACAACCAGGAGGCGGCCTGGGAGTTTGTCCGCTGGGCGACCAACCAGGAGAACACCCTCAAGGCGCAGGAGGGCGGCGTCATCGGCTCCCGTGCTTCGGCCTGGGAAGCCCAGGTTGACGGCACGTTCCCCGAGGACCTCGCCGAAGCGCAGCGGGCGAGTGCCGAGGTCGGAGTGGGCTACAGCCACCCGGTCGTCCTCAACGTCAGCCGCGCCCGCGACATCGTCGGTGAACCCATCGTGACCGCGATCGAAGGGGGCGACGTCGAGGCCGCACTTGACGCTGCAGACCAGGCGTTCAGTGAGTTCCTCGCCGATGAGCGTGAATAACACCGCCCTGCTGCACTCACTCGCGGTCGCCACGACCGCTCCGGTCCGAAGCAACGCTGGTTGCGCGAGCGAGGAGTCATGACAGCTACGACGACGCTCCGGAATACCCCTGTCTTGACGCGCGCGTCGGACTGGGCGAACAAGCACCGCAAGTGGGTACTGGCGGCACCGGCCATTATCTTCGTGCTGGCTCTGATGGTCTTGCCGCTGGCCTACACGATGGTCCTGAGCTTCACCGATGCCCAGGGGTCCATTCAGCGGGCCTTTGACTTCGTGTGGCTCGACAACTACGTCAGCATCCTCACCGACACCACCCGCTTCTGGCCGGCGGTATGGCGGACGCTCATCTTCACGGTGGTCGCCGTCTCACTCGAGATGACGTTAGGCATGGCAGTCGCGCTGCTCATGCGCAAACCGTTCATGGGCCGCCGCGCCGTCCGTGTTGCGATGCTGCTGCCCCTGGTGGCGACGCCGGTCGCCGTAGCCATGATGTGGCTGCTGATCTTCGAGCCGACAATCGGGTTTGCCAATCAGGTCCTTGGATGGTTCGGGATCGCACCGCAAGGATGGATCTCCGACCCTGCCACCGCACTGCCCACGCTGATGCTCGTCGACGTGTGGCAGTGGACGCCGATGGTCATCCTCATTCTCCTGGCCGGTCTCGTCGGCCTTCCCGAGGAGCAGCAGGAAGCGGCGCGCATCGACGGCGCGTCGAACTGGCAGCGGTTCTGGCACGTCACCCTGCCCATGCTCAAGTCCACGATCATTGCCGCCCTTCTGCTTCGCAGCATCGACGCCATGAAGACGTTCGATTTGCTCTACGTGACAAAGGGAACCGGGGGCGGATCTTCTCACGAGGTCGAGACGCTCAACATCTACGCCTACGCGCTGAGCTTTGACTACAACGAGTATGGGATGGCCTCAGCACTTGTTCTCATCTACTTCCTGCTCATTGTCGCTGTGCTCGTCGTGCTGACCATGCGTAGAAAGGGGGCGCAGCGGTGAGCTCGACATCGGTCATCACCAGAGAAACTGTCGAGGCTGTCCAGGCAGCAGACGGGCGCCGGGAGCGGCGCCACCGTCCCGGCGGGTCGTTGGAGTCGCGCCAGTTCTCAGTGTTCCGGGCGGTTTTCCTGGCGGTCTTCGGACTCTTGTGCATCCTGCCGATCGCCTGGATGATCCTCGCATCGCTCAAGACGAACATCGACATATACGATCCGGCGAAGACGTTCTCTTTCTCGCCGACACTGCGGAACTACTCCGCAGTCTTCGAGCAGGAGAACTTCCTAGAGTTCCTCGTCAACAGCTTGATCATCGGCGTCGGGTCGACGCTGCTGGCTCTGGTGCTGGGCGTTCCCGCGGCCTACTCGATCCAGCGATTCTCGATGGGGAAGTCGTCAGTTCTCATCCTGCTCTCGCGAGTGATCCCGCACGTCACCCTTCTGGTTCCGTGGTACTTCATCTTCGCCTCGCTGGGGTTGGTCGGCGGATACAGCTCGCTGGTTATCTCGCACATGTTCATCTCGGTACCGCTCATCGTCTGGGTGATGATCGGGGTGTTCGAGGGCGTGCCCGAAGAGTTGGAGGAGGCAGCCCGCGTCGACGGGCTGACCCACATCGGGGCCTTTCTCCGCATCATCCTGCCGCTCGCGGTGCCAGGAATTGCCACGTCGGCGATGTTGTCCTTCATCTTCTCGTGGAACAACTTCGTCTTCGCACTGGTGCTGTCCGGCACGGACACCCGCACCCTGCCCGTGGCGGTCTTCAACTTCATCGGGTACGCCAGCATCGACTGGGGAGCCCTGATGGCGGCCTGCGTCAGCATCACGGCGCCGATGATGGTCATTGCGCTCCTCGGCCAGAAGTACGTGGTCGCGGGAATGACGGCAGGGGCGGTGAAGGGATGAGCCCCGAGCCCACGCTCGTGTCCCGGACCGAGGAGTCGGTGCGCGTTGACGTCACGAGTCTGTTGGCACAGCTTGTCGCCATCCCGAGTGTCAATCCACGAGGGCAGGCGATCCCGGCCGAGACGGCGGTCGCTACGTTCGTCGCCGACTGGTCGCGCAGGAACGGCCTTGACGCATGGCTCGAAGAAGTGGTCGACGGCCGGTGCAACGTCATTGTGACGCTGCCGGGGCGAGACCAGAGCAGGATCGTGCTGCTCGAGAGCCATCTGGACACCGTCGAGGTCGAGCACATGACCGTGCCGCCGTTCGAAGCCAGAGTGGACGGAGGGCGACTGTACGGTCGGGGCGCGTGTGACGCCAAGGGACCGCTCGCAGCTTTCCTCATCGCGATGCGTGACCTCGCCCGGAGCGGGCAGGTTCCGCCGTACTCGGTTGTCCTGGCGGGCGTCGTGGACGAAGAGCACGAATACCGGGGAGTGACCGGTCTTCTAGCGAGCGAGTCGTTGTCCGCGGCGCGGGAGGTCGTCGGCGCCGTGGTGGGTGAACCGACCGACCTGCGGATGGTTGTGGCCCACAAGGGATGCATGCGCTGCCACATCGTCGCTTCCGGTCCTGGAGGGCACAGCTCCCGGCCATGGGGGCTGGTGAACCCCATCGAGTCGATCGCCGAGGTCGTGACCCACCTTGCCTCGGACGTCGTCCCGCACCTCGGCGATCAGGCCCACCCGCTCGTCGGTCCGCCGACCCTGGTGACCTCGATGATCAGCGGCGGCAGTGGGCCGAACACCGTCCCCAACGAGTGCCGCATCACGCTGGATCGCCGGACCCTGCCCGGAGAGGACCCACACAACGTGTGGGCAGAACTGCGCGCGGGGGTCGAGCAAAAGTTCGGCGATCGAGTTGTCGTCGAGGAGCCCTTCCTCGTCGACCTAGCGCTCGACACGGACCCGGCAGATACGTTCGTTGCCAGCGTGGGCGCTGCACTCAGCCACGTCGGCCGGGATGGCGCTCCGATCGGCACCGGCTGGGGCAGCGACGCAAGCAAGCTTGCCGCAGTCGGCATCCCCGCGGTTGTCCTGGGACCGGGCTCGATCACGGACGCGCACAAACCCGATGAGTCGATCGACATCGATGAGCTCACGGCCGCAGTGGAGATCATGCGCACGGTGCTGATGGGACGCGTCACCTACGGAATGGAAGGTCGCAACCTTGGGGGATCGGATGCATCGCCAACAGATCGCTGAGGGACCGGTCGGCTGGAGGTTTAAGGGCCTCCCGACGGCGGCTCACGACCTCACCATCGAACAGATCGGTCAACGCCGCTACGGCCTGTTCGACCCGGCGGCGGGGGTCGAGTGGCCCGCGCTCGTCCTACGGGAGTCGGCGCTTCGTCACAATGCGTCCGTACTCGCGCGATTCTGCGCCAAGCACAACGTTTCTTTGGCGCCACATGGGAAAACGGCCGTCTCGCCCCAGCTGTGGGCGCTGCAGGCAGAGGCTGGGGCGTGGGGAGTCTCTGTTGCGACGCCCCACCAGACGCGGGCGTTCCGTGCTGCGGGCGCGCGCCGGATCCTCATGGCGAACGAACTGGTGAATACGGCGTTTGCGCAATGGGTGCAGCGCGAGATTGCCGCTGGCCCGGAGTTCGAATTCTACTGCTACGTCGACTCGGTGGCCGGGGTAGAACTGCTGGACGCGGCACTCGACCCAGCCGGACCACCCTTGCCGGTGCTGCTCGAACTGGGCCATGCCGGAGGACGAGCGGGCTGTCGGGACTCGAAGACGGCGCTGAATGTCGCTCGAGCGGCCGCGCAGTCCCGACGACTCTCTTTGGTCGGCGTCGCCGGCTACGAAGGCAGCGTCAGTCACGACCGGGACGCCGAGGGCCTGGCAGCGGTCGGTGCGTATCTCGCGGGCGTTGTCCGAGAATTCGAGGCGATCGCCGCCGCCGGCCTCTTCGACGCCGCCGCCGAGGAGTATCTGCTGAGCGCTGGCGGAAGCATCTACTTCGACGTGGTCGCCGAGGAGTTCAACAAGCTCCAGGACCTCGGACGCAACGTCCGTCGCGTCATCCGCAGCGGCGCCTATCTGACGCACGACCACGGCTTCTACACGCGGTTGTCGCCGCTCGGCAGCCCGGAGGACGGCGGCCTCATCCCTGCTGCGGAGGTATGGTCGCAGGTTCTGTCGCTGCCTGAACCGGGCCTGGCGATCCTCGACTCCGGGCGCCGTGACCTGCCCTACGACCAGGATCTCCCGCAACCGCTGGCCCTGCGGCGGGGCGACTCGGTACAACCGATCGACGGGTGGCGGGTCACCAGTCTTAACGATCAACATGCGTTCGTCTCACTACCGCCCGATAGCGATGTCCAGGTGGGAGACCTCATTCAGCTCGGCATCTCGCACCCCTGCACGCTCCATGACAAGTGGCAAGCCGCTCTCATCGCCGACGAGCAGGACTACATCGTGGGAGTCGCTCGCTCGTTCATCTGATCACCGCAGAAACACTCACGTCTATCTCCCTGTTGAGCGGTGCCATGTGCACCGAGTTTGGAAGAATACGAATGACCCAGAAGCGTGCTCTGACCACGCCTGACGCTCCGGCGGCCGCCCACTCATTCTCGCAAGGGGTACTCAAGGGAGGAATACTCCAGGTCTCAGGGCAGGGTCCGCAGGATCCGGAAACGGGCAAGTACCTGTATCCGGGCGACGTCGGCCGTCAGACTCTTCGCACGCTCAACAATGTGAGGGCCGTCGTCGAAGCATCAGGCGGGACGTTCAACGACGTCATCTCCTTGCGGGTCTTCCTCACCGAGCGCGGGCACTTCGCCGAGATGAACGCGGCTTACGAGCAGTTCATGCACGAGCACGTTGACTCACGCGTGCTCCCTGCGCGCACGACCGTGTTCGTGGGCCTGCCCCGTGAAGAGATGCTGGTCGAGATCGACGGGATGGCTGTCCTCTCCGCGTAACTCCAGCGACGACGGCCAGGCAGGCTGGCCTCAGCCTCCTGGCGGCCGTCGCCCTATCTGTTACCGCATATTGCAACCTGTCGGCGGCACTGGTGGTGGCCCGCTTCAGCGTGATTACGATTCACCGGCGCGTCGCCCTCGAGCGGATTGTCGCGATACCGCCACTCACACGAAATCAAACTGAACCGCCAACCGCTGAACCGCGCAGAGGGGGCCCACCATCGGGACGCCCTCCATCCCCCCTAGGAGCACCTGCATGATCCAGCCACCGCCGCCCGCCCTCACCGGACCCGGAATCCTCGCCGTGCTGCGCGCTGAGCACATCGACGACTGCCGGCCGGCGATTGCGACGCTCGCTGACGCCGGCGTCGCGGCCATCGAGCTGACCATGACCACCCCTGGCGTGCTCGACCGCCTCGAGACGATCGTCGACGAGGTGCCCCCTGGCGTCACCATCGGCCTGGGGACGGTGGTCGACGCGGCGACGGTCGCCGCAGCCGGGGCAGCCGGTGGACGTTTCATCGTCACCCCGGCCGTTGCGCCCGACGTCATCGCCGCCGCTGCCGAACACGACCTCGAGGTCTACCCCGGAGGCCTCACACCAACGGAGCTTATTGACAGTTGGCGTCGCGGGGTGAGCGCCGTGAAGCTCTTTCCGGCCGCGACCGTCAGCCCGGACTACATCCGGCACCTGCACGGGCCATACCCCGATCTCGCGGTAATCCCGTCCGGCGGAGTGGACATCAGCGCCGTCGGCGGCTGGATCCGCGCCGGCGCTATCGCCGTTAGCCTCGGCGGACCGCTGCTCGGCGATTCACTCAAGGGCGGCAGCCAGGCGGCTCTCCGCGACCGTGCTCTCCGCGTCGTCGACGCCGTCGCCGTGGCGCGGAACCGATGAGCTCCGGGCAGCCGAAGGTCCTTACCTTCGGAGAGACGATGGGTCTGTGCGCGAGTGCGGGCTTCGGTGCGTTCGCGCACCAGCCCGCAGCGGCCGTCAGCTTCGGTGGGGCCGAGAGCAACGTGGCCATCGGGTTGCAGCGTCTGGGTATCCCGACGACCTGGGTGAGTCGCCTCGGCGACGACCTCATCGGCCGGATGATCCTCAGAGGGCTTCGCGCGGAAGGCGTTGATGTGCGCGCGTCCGTCGATCCTGTGCGCCCGACGGGCTTCATGCTCAAGGAGCGCACATCCGCATCAGAGACCAACGTGCTCTTCTACCGTGCCGGCTCAGCCGCGAGCCACATGACCCCGGACGACCTTCCACTCGACGACCTCGCACAGTGGGACCTCCTGCACATCACAGGCATCATGCCGGCTCTCAGCGACTCCGCGCGTGAAACAACCCTCGCCGCGGTCGCCCGCGCCCACGATGTGGGGGTGCCCATCTCGCTGGACATCAACTATCGCTCACGCCTGTGGAGCCAGGACGATGCAGCGGCATTCGTGCGCGAGGTCATCGCGCGATGCCGCTACGTCTTCGCTGGTGACGACGAGGCGCGGATCGTCGTCGCCGGACAGCATGAACCGGTCGATCTCGCCAAAGGCCTCGTCGACCTTGGCGCCAAGACGGCCGTCGTCAAACTCGGCCCGAATGGTGCCCTGGCTCTCGACGGAGGTGAGATCACGGTGATGCCTTCGGTCCCGGTCAGCCAGGTCATCGACACCGTGGGGGCAGGTGACGCGTTCGTCGCCGGCTTCCTCGCGGAACGTCTCCACGGCGCGTCCATCCACGACGCAATGCGTACGGCCGTTAGATCTGGCGCGATGCTCTGCGAGGCACCGGGCGACTGGGAGGGCGCACCCGACCGCAGTCGGCTAGAGCGTTCCGGCGATCCCGTCACACGCTGAGGGGGATCGCCACGCTAGCCGACGGTTCGTCGCGGGGCCCAGTGGCTGAGGGAAACCCGTCGGACAGCCATTTCCCCCTTTGCCGGGCTTCTAGGACGAGTTCGTAGCGACCCCTGCTTGTCGAGTAGCAATGGTGGTCGTCAGCGGCGCGTCGGGGAATCGCCAAGAGTGTCATCGCCCGCGTGGGTCTGCCGTCGGCGGCCCAGGACTCGAACAGTCGGTCAGGTGGGGCTGTCGAGGTTCGCGGACTGGCCGGGGAGTTCATTGCCCTGGAGGCGTCCCAGTTTCCGACGTCGACGACGATCTGGAACATCGCACCGGCGCTCTAGGTGAAGTTCGGGCCGTATGCGGCATTGCTCGCCGTCTTCACCGTTGCCGCCGCGAGGCAGCAGTCCGGTCTCGACTAAGGACGTTGCGGGACCAGCCGTGCTCGACGGCCTGGGCGGCGTACCAGTCCGGCCGCGAGGGCTCGTCGAGACGGTCGAGCAGCACGGTGACGTGGCGCTTGGGGAGTTGTGCAGCAAGCTGGTGCACAAAAGCCGGGTCTGGCGAAGCCGCGGCGACCGCGCGCATGTACTGAAGGTTGCGCTGTGGCCGGCAGCAGGTCGTGCGCCAGGCGTTCGACGATCTCCGCGCCCCCATACCGTCTGTTCCTGTCGCTGCACCCGATCGAACCAATACAGCGCCAGTAGTTCGGTGTTCGCGGCCCGTGCCGCCCGCACCCTGGAAGTACGCACCCGCTGCTTGAACTCCTCCAGCAGCTCGCCGTACCCCTCGGGGACAGACGCTTCGAGGTTCTGGCTTGTCACGCCTGCGCCGCCATCCTGCCGCCTCGGAGCGGCCGCCCGACCTCCGACACGGCAACTCCGGGACCTGTCTGGCGGGGCACCCGGGCGGCCAGCCAGCGCGTGGATGGTCATCTCGCGAGGGCAACCTGACGCCGCGGCACAACTGCCGTGGGCTAACGAGGATTTTTCTTGGCGGCGATGGAACGAAACCCTTGCATGTAGCAGTGAGCAGGTGATTAGATCACTTTCCATGTCAGTGCCGCAGCCGCGAGTCGAACCAGTGACCCGAGCCACGCTCACTTCCACTCTGGTCGCCGCCGTGGTGGACATGATCAGCGAGCAGGGGCTTACGCCCGGGATGAAGATCGGCCCGCAGCGTGAGTTGGCTGCCCGGTTCGGTGTTGCGGTGCCAACCATGCGGGAGGCGCTCCGCCGCCTTGAGGGTCTGGGGATCCTGTCGTTCAAGCACGGGTCGGGCATCTACGTGGGGGAGAACTTCGACCGGAGTGTGCTGCCGAACGCGGTCGCCCCGCGCGCCGACCGGCAGCAGCTCATCGAGCTCACTGAGGCTCGGGTGGTGATCGAGCCCGCGATCGCCGGGCAGGCCGCGGCGGTGCGTGCCCCAGGTGGCCTGGCTCTCCTTGAGGAGCACCTGGCCGATGCACGCCGATGCCTGGAGCTGAATGACGACCGACTGTGGAAGGTCAACATCGATCTCCACCGGGCGATCGGCGCTACTGCGGGCAACCGAATCATCGAAGAGGTTCTGGACTCGATCCTGCTCATCCACGCCGAGGAGCAGCGCCAGATCCTGGTGCTTCACGGGGACCCCGACGCGGATCACGCCGAGCACGAGGAGATCGTCCGCCTTATCACCGCCGGCAGGGTCAAGGAGGTGAGCGAGCTCATGCGCCGTCACTTGATCGACGTCGTCGGCGCGATTAGTACACCCGACCCCTGACACGCGAACCAACACTGATCACAACGAGGTGACCACCATGCCCAAGACCACCCGCATTGCTGGGGCGGCCGTTGCCGGCGCGCTCCTGTTCAGCGCCGGCGCCGCCGGGTCGGCCGCAGCGCAGCCCACGAGCCCCGGCCAGCCACCGAGCGGCCCCGAGCGCCAGGACACGTGCCCCCTCGCTGGCGCCGAGATCACCGCCACCGCCTCCATAGATTCCGAGCGCACCGATCTGTTCGCCGGGTATGGCGACTCGGGGCAGG
Organism: Georgenia soli; assembly: GCF_002563695.1. Lineage (NCBI taxonomy): Bacteria > Bacillati > Actinomycetota > Actinomycetes > Allobogoriellales > Allobogoriellaceae > Georgenia > Georgenia soli. The sequence continues at coordinate 111,984 of NZ_PDJI01000003.1, forward strand.
GCTGGACCGGAGGTGACAGCACCTACTCCGTCCAGCTCCGCGACGGCTCCCTGGCGTGGATCTTCTCTGATACCTTCCTCGGCCCGGTCCACGAGGACGGTAGTCGGCCAGAGTCGACGCCGTTCCTTAACAACTCGATCATCGTGCAGGACGGGCAGGACCTCACCACCGTCACAGGCGGGAGTGAGGGAGCCCCCGAGAGCATCGTGGGGCCGGGCACCGACAGCGACTGGAGCTGGTTCGGCGCTGGCCTGCGCACCCGCACGGGGGATCTGCAGGTCGGCGTGCTGGAGTTCGCACGCTTCGGCGAGGGCTACTGGGACTGGGGCTGGTCCAGCAACTCGCTCGCCACCATCGACACCGACAGCTGGGAGCTCGTCGACGTCCAACCGCTGCCCTCCGACGGCAACATCCAGTGGGCCTCGTGGTATCAGCGCATCGGCGGCCACGTGTACGTCTACGGCGTGGAGGACCTCGGTGCGGAGAAGTACCTCCATGTCGCGAAGGTGCTGGGCGGGGACCTGACCGCCCTGGACCGCTGGCGTTACTGGGATGGTGCGAGCTGGCAGACCGACGAGACCGCCTCAACGCGGGTGCTCAAGGACGTAGCCAACGAGTACAGCGTCACCCCCTATCGGGACGGCTACCTCTTGGTCACCCAGGACACCTCGACGCCCTTCAGTAGCGAGATCCGGGCCTACACCAGCTGCTCACCGGTGGGTCCGTTCAGCAACCCCACGACCCTCTACCACATGCCCGAGGTCGGTTCCGCGGGCACGTACGGCAACCCGAACGTCATCGCATACAACGCCCACGAGCATCCCGAGCTGCGCGAGGGCGACACCCTCCTGGTGACCTACAACGTCAACTCGATGGACTCCTCCGACCTGTACAACGACGTCTCGATCTACCGCCCCCGGTTCATCAAGGTTGAGCTCGACGTCACCACCCCCTGACCCCTTTCACGACGAGGTGAGAACTGTGAAGCGCAAGACCCTTCTGGTTACCGGAGCGACCGCCTCCCTGGCCATGATCCTGGCCGCCTGCGGCGGCACCGACGACGGTGAAGGCGCCGGAAACGAAGGCGGTGAGGACGTCACGCTCGGCTTTTACACCGACAAGGCCGCGTGGGAGCCCAGCTTCGACGCGATGAACGAGGAATCGCAGAAGAGTGGGATGACGCTGGACTTCACCGGCTACTCCGACCCCACCGCCTTCGACTCCTTCATCAAGCAGTCATTCCGCACAGACTCCGTGCCGGACCTGTTCACGTGGCACACCGGTGGCCAGCTCGCCGACCTCGTCGACCAGGGGCTTGTCGCGGAGACCACCGACCTCTGGGCGGAGGCCGAAGCCAACGGCTCGGTGCCCGAGGGCCTTATCGACAACTACACCTACGACGGCAAGCAGTACTGCGTGCCGCTGAACGTCGCCTACTGGCCGGTGTACTACAACAAGGCGGTCTTCGAGGAGTACGACCTGGAGGTCCCCGAGAGCTGGGCCGACCTGATGGAGATCGCCCAGACCCTGGTCGACAACGGCGAGGTGCCCTTCCACCAGATGAACATCATCTTTGAGTTCGTCTGGTTCCAGGCGATGCTCGCCGGCAACTCCCCGGAAAGCTATCAGGGGCTGCAGACCGGTGACGCGAGCTACACCGACCCCGAGGTCGTCGAGGTCATGGAGCAGTGGAAGCACATGATCGACAGCGGCTACTTCATCGACCCTGGTGTCACGACCGACCCGCAGACGCTGCTCGCGAACGGTGACGTCGCTATGGCGTACTTCGGCACCTTCTTCACCGGTCAGCTCACGGACATCGACGCGAAGTCGGGCGAGGACTACGGCGTCTTCACGATGCCGAACATGAACCCGGACGTCGAGAACCGGCAGATGATCCTCGAGACCGGCCCGCTGTGCGTGGGTGTGGGGTCGGAGAACGAGCAAGCGGCGCTGGACTACAGCGCCTGGTGGATGACCGACGAAGCGCAGACGACGTGGTCCTCAGAGCGTGGGGACGTGTCCTTCAACCCCAACGCAGACGTCGCCGATCCCGAACTCTCGGCGCTGGTGGAAGAGGTGACCGGCGAAGGGTCGAACTACACGATCCAGCAGCGGTACCTCGAGGCCAACCCGCTGCCCGTCTACACGCTGTCCACCGAGGTCTTCGGAGACTTCGTGACCAATGCGCCCGACCCGATGCCTGGCCTTGAGCGGCTGCAGGCCGAGGCCGAGGCGTACTGGGCCGACCAGAAGTGACAGTGCCGGTGGGTGCGGGCCTCCCGCACCCACCGGTCAGCACCGAGCAGGCAGCGCGAGCCTCCGGCCCGGTCGTCTCAGGAAAGGAGAGGGCACCCGCATGGCCGCCCCCACCGTCACCGCACCAGCGGCACCAGTTCGCCCCGCTCCCCAGAATCCCACCCGAGACGCATATCGGTGGCCCGCCAGAGTCTTCGTCCTACCCGGGCTGCTCATTGTCGCGGTCCTGCTCTACCTGCCGTTCGTCTGGACCTCGTACCTGAGCCTGACCGAGTACAACGGACTGGGTGACCCGGAGTTCGTGGGCCTGGAGAAGTACCAGGCGATGTTCGCCGACGCCGGCTTCGCCACCTCCCTGCGTAACACCCTCTTCTGGGTGCTCGGCACCCTGGTGTTCCCCGTCGGCTTCGGTCTATTAATCGCCGTGCTCGCCCACGGCATCAAGGGATCCTTCTGGTACCGGGTTCCGTTCTTGCTGCCCTACGCGATCTCTGGGGTCGCGGTGGGAGTCATCTGGACCTTCATCCTCCAGAGCGGCGGGGCGCTGGATGAGGCGCTTATGTTCCTCAACCTCCCGGGCGCCGACCTGCGCTGGCTCCTGGACGCCCCTCTCAACACCTTCGTGATGATCGCCGCGGCCACCTGGCAGGGGGCTGGCGTGAACGCGCTGCTGTTCGGGATCGGCCTGCAGTCCATTCCCAAGGAGCCGATCGAGGCGGCACGGCTGGACGGAGCGTCCGGCTGGACGCTGTTCCGCACCATGACGTGGCCCATGCTCACGCCGCTGACCACCGTCGTGATCGGGCTGTCCATCGTCGGGTCCCTGAAGCAGTTCGACATCATCTGGGCCATGACCAAGGGGGGCCCCGGGGCGTCCTCCGAGACGCTGGCGCTGACGATGTACAAGGAGACCTTCGTCAGCAACGACTACGGGTTCGGTGCCGCGGTGGCGGTCTTCCTCACCGTGGTCACCGTCGCGGCCTCGGTGATCTACCTGCGCCGTCAGCTCGCCGATGCGAAGGGGGCTTAGTCCATGGCAGACAAGATCCGTAAGGGCATCCTGCTAATCCTCGGCCTGCTCTGGCTGCTGCCCGTCTACCTCATGCTCGCCAACGCAGCCAAGACGAACGACCAGTACGGGGTCGTGTCCGTCTGGCAAGCCGTGGGCGCGTCCGGGCTCTTCGAGAACGTCAGCCAGGCGTGGACTCGCGGACGAATCTCCGAGGGCATCGCCTCCACCGCCCTGTACAGCGTCGTCGCGCCGGCCCTGGCCGTACTCATTGGTGCCGCCACCGGGTTCGCGATTGTCGCGCTGCGGCTGAAGCACGGCTTCTTCTGGTTCGTGGTGATCTTCTCCGCGACGGTCTTCCCGCTGCAGATGCTGTTGATGCCGCTGTTCATCGGATACGTGGAGACCGGGCTGTACGACACCCGCACCGGCATGATCCTCGTCTACACGGTCATCTCCGTGCCCTTCGCCGCCTTCGTCATGCGGAACTTCTTCACCGGCGTGGCCTACCAGGTGTTCGAGGCCGCCGTGATGGACGGGGCGTCCACCTGGCGCATCTTCTGGCGCATCTACCTCCCGATGTCCACCAGTGCGCTCGTCGCGATCTTCATTCTGCAGGCGACGCTCATCTGGAACGACCTGCTGCTCGGCCTCACGCTCACGCAGTCCTCCGAGACCCGCCCGGTGATGACGGCGCTCTCGGCGCTGCAGACCACCTACGGCGGATCGACGATGCCCACGGTCCTGGCCGGTGGCCTGATCGTCTCGATCCCGACGGTGTTGCTCTTCCTGCTCACCCAGCGGGCCTTCACCCGGGGCCTCGCCCTGGGCCAGTTCTGACGAAAGGAAGGACCTCTCGTGTCTGACACAAGCTGGGCCGGGCGCACCGTCCTGGTCACCGGAGCCGGCGCCGGCATCGGCCGCGGTATCGCGGACCTCCTCGTCGAGGGAGGAGCCACAGTCATTGGGGTCGACCGCGACACCGACGCCCTCGCCGCAGCCGAAGGCGCCGGGGGTCCGGGGAGGTTCGAGGCCGCGCCCGCGGACGTCACTGACCGTGAGCAACTGGCCGCTGTCGCCGAGCGGGTCTCCGCCGATCACGGTGGGCTTGACGGACTGGTGTGCGCCGCGGGGATACAGCGATACGGCAGTGTCGACACCACCGATCCCCGCACCTACGCCGAGGTCATGGACGTCAACGTCGGTGGGGCGTTCCACGCCTGCGCGGTCGGCGTGCCACTGATCCGCGCCCGTGGCGGGGGTGCGGTCGTGCTCGTCTCCTCCGCGCAGGCCTACGCCACGCAGAGGGACGTCGCCGCCTACGCGGCGAGCAAGTCCGCCTTACTGGGGCTCATGCGCGCCATGGCCATCGACCACGCCCCCCAGGGGATCCGGGTCAACGCCGTGTGCCCCGGATCCATCGACACGCCCATGCTGCGCTGGGCCGCATCCCTGTTCAGCCAGGGCAGAACGCCCGACGAGGTCGTGGCCGACTGGGGCAGCACCCACCCCGTTGGCCGGGTGGGAACCACCCGCGAAGTCGCTGAGGCGGTGGCGTTCCTCCTGTCCGCACGCGCCGCATTCATCACCGGAGCTGATCTCAAGGTCGACGGCGGGCTCACCGCCGGTCTGGCCGCCGCACTACCGAAGGCAGAGGCATGACGATCCCTGGAAGCGGCCTGCGTATCGCCGAGATACGGGCCACCACCGTGACCGTCCCGCTGGAGGCACCGCTACGGCACAGCAACGGCGCCCACTGGGGGCGATTCGTCCGGACCATCGTCGAGGTCGAGACGACCAGCGGTCTGGTGGGCCTCGGCGAGATGGGCGGGGGTGGACAGAGCGCCGAGGCGGCGATTGCGGCCCTCAATCCCTACCTCGTCGGTCACGATCCGGCGCGCACCGAGGCCCTCAGATTCATGCTGGCCAACCCCACTGCCAGCCTCTACAACAACCGGACCCAGCTGCTGGCCGCTGTTGAGTTCGCCTGCCTCGACCTCCTCGGTCAGCACACCGGTCTGCCCGTCCATGCCCTGCTCGGAGGGGCGGTCCGGGGCGAGGTGGAGTTCGCCAGCTACTTGTTCTACCGCTACGCCTCGGGTGACACCACCGGAGAAGTCCGCACTCCCGACCAGCTGGTGGATCACGCCTTGACTCTCAAGGCCGAGCACGGTTTCACCGTGCACAAACTCAAGGGGGGAGTGTTCCCGCCCGACTACGAGCGGGAGTGCTATCGGGCGCTGGCCGACGCGCTGCCAGGGGACCGGTTCCGCTACGACCCCAACGGGGCACTCAGCGTGGAAGAAGCGATTCGCTTCGCACGAGGCATCGAGGACCTCGACAACGACTACATCGAGGACCCCTGCTACGGACTCAACGGCATGCGCAGGCTCCGGGAGAACACCCGCATCCCGACCGCCACGAACACCGTCGTCGTTAACTTCGAGCAGCTGGCGGCCAACGTCCTGCACCCGGCCGTCGACGTCGTGCTCCTGGACACCACCTTCTGGGGTGGCATCCGCCCCTGCGTCAAGGCCGCCGGCGTGGCCGAGACGTTCCAGCTCGGGATCGCGGTGCACTCCTCCGGGGAGCTGGGCATCCAGCTGGCGACCATGCTGCACCTGGGAGCCGTCCTACCAAACCTCACGTTCGCTGCGGACGCCCACTACCACCACCTGCTCGACGACGTGATCACCGGCGGCAAGATGCCCTACACCGACGGCCGGATCACCGTGCCCAGCGCCCCAGGGCTGGGCGTGAGTCTCGACCGCGACAAGGTCGCGCAGTACTCCGAGCTGTACCGGGAGCTGGGTCCCTACGCCTACGACCGCGATCCCGGCAGACCGGACTGGTACCCCCTGCTGCCCAATGCCGACTTCGCCGACCCGCGCGTCACGGGCCGACCGGCCGCCCTGAGCAACAACTCCTACTGATCGCCCAGCCGACGCTGTGGCGCCGCATGCCGGCGCCAGGAAGGAACCGATGACCATCCCCACGATCCCTACCGTCGAGGACTTCACCGGCGACGTGGTCGTCGACAGGTTCGACGACATGGTCAACCCGCCCGGGCTGACGAACCACGTGGCGACCGCGCAGGTCGACCACGACGTGGTTGCCGTCCGATCGGTGAACGTGCCACCCCTGTCGCAGGGAGACTGCATCACCGGTCAGCTTTACATCGGGGGACGCCTTGCCCGCTCCTACGGCCAGTCGGTGCAGGTGCAGTGGCGACCGGACCGCGTGGAGCGGTGGACCACCATCGAGGGATGGGCAGTTCGCACCGTCACGGTGTGCCCGCCGGGGGAGCACGGCGTCGTCGTGGAGATCGAAGTGACGAACACGGCCCTTGAGGAGCGGGAGCTCCGGCTAGGGCTGTGGATGGATTCGACGGTGACCAGGTCTCCCAAGCCGTGGCTGGCGGCAGAACCTCCACAGGCACCCAACGCCGTGGAGGTCCAGGGAGCCCGGCGAGTTGGACGCCCTGCTGACGGGACGGCGGTCAGCGTGCAGGGTCTGGTGGACCATGCCGGCCGGGACGTCGCCGACACCAGCGGGACAACGCGGCTCGTGGAGGTGCAACAGCACGTGCCCGGCGGGCAGAGCCTGAGGTTCGCCTACCTCCACTTCATCGGGACTGACACTGCGGAAGTCGCTGACGCGTACGAGCGTGTCGCCATCGATGTGCCAGGTGCACTGGCGGCGTCCCGTCGGGCCTGGGACAGGAGCCTGGCGGCCATGTTCACGCCCGGCAACGGAGAGTTCGGGGGCAACCTGCCGGTGCTCGTGACCGAGAACGCCGCTCTACGAAAGCTGTACTGGTGGGGGGCGATGGGAGTCCTGTGGTTCCGCCGCGACAATCCCGCCTCGGTGCTCGGCCGCACCTACGACACCCTCATGCCGCGGTACTGGCAGACCACCACGTTCATCTGGGACTACTCCCTGAGCTCCATGGTGCACGCCCTGCTGGATCCGGGGGTGATGCGGCGCCAGATCGGCCACTGGGTGGGGCTCGACATCGACGAGCACTTTGGGACCGAGTGGCTCACGGGCGGGCCGGTCGGGTACTGGTACTCGGTCAACCATTACGCCATGACCCGCCTGGTCAACGACTACCTGCGCCTGCACGGCGACCACGACTTCCTCCGGGAGGAGCTGACCACACCGGACGGGCGGACACGCAGCATCGGTGAGAACGTGCGGTACTGGGCCACGGCCTGGCACCGGATCCGCTCATCGTCCGGCCTCGCCGACTACGGCGAAATCGACAACCTCCTGGAATGCGTCAGCACCTACGTCCACGAGGTTGCCAGCCTCAACGCGGCCAACGTCTGGAACATGCGCGCGGCGGCGGAGATCTGCGAGCTCGAGGGAAACCTCGATGAAGCGGCCGATCTGCGCAGGCAAGCAGGTGAGCTCGTGGACCTCGTGAAGGACCTCTATGTGGAGGGCAAGGGTTTCTTCCACACCCGGCAACCGGACGGGTCGTTGGTAGAGACACGGCACGCATACGACTTCACCACCGTGGGCACCACCATCGCCGCCGACCTCCCCGAGCGGCAGCGCCAGGAGATGGTGCAGTTCTTCGTGGAGGAGCTCCGGACCCCATCGTGGATGCGGGCGCTTTCTCCCTGGGACGAAAACGCCGCGTACTCCCTCCGGGCCGACCACCAGTGGAACGGTGCGTACCCGGCCTGGCCGGCGGACGCCGCCCGGGCCGCGATCGAGCTTGGGCATCCCGAGGCGGTCCTCGACTGGCTGCCCGGGCTTGCGCGAACCACCAACCAAGGTCCGCCCGGACAAGCGCACTTCGTCGAGGAGGCGATCGAGCCGATCAATGGCGGAGCCCGCAAGACGCCGCCGCAGTGGCCCTACCTCATCGACTGGTCATGCTCGTCCGCCGGCTCGTGGTGCGAGCTGGTGCTGGGCGGGATCTTCGGTCTGCGAGTCACCCTGGACGGCGAGGTGAGCGCCGGTGGATGCATCAACGCCCTCGACCCCGAGGCGCGGCTCGAGGGACTGGTCGTCCAGGGGCGGTGCTACGACCTCGTCGACGGTCAGGCCATCCCGCGGGACTAAGCGGCACGGGTTGAGCCGCCGACAACCGCAGGTGGCCGGCGGCTCAGCCCGCGAAGGGCAGCACTGGCTGACCCGGCACGTCCACGGAGGCCATGAAGACCGCGCCGGCAGCCGGAGAGGCGTCCGCACCCAGCCCGCCCCGAGACGTGGTGATGAACAGGTCTGTGAGCGTCGGTCCGCCCAACGCGCATGCGGTGACATGAGGCACGGGGAGGTCGAGGACCTCGAGGATTGCACCCTCCGGGGAGTACCGGTGCACCTGACCGGCGCCGTAGACCGCCACCCAGATGGTTCCTTGGACGTCCACGGCCAGCCCGTCGAGGTCGCCCGTGCGGCGTGAGAGCGTAACGAGGGGGCGGCGATCGTGGAAAGCACCGTCCGCAACGTCGAAGACGTCCATGCGACCCGCGCCGCTGTCCACGTAGTAGGCGCGCGTCCCGTCGGGGGAGAAGCCCAAGCCGTTGGAGATCGTGACCCGCTCGAGGACCTTGCGGACCTCCAGATCGGGGGTCACCCTGAACAGCGCGCCGGCCTCGGGCTCCTGCCCCCACGTGGTGGAGCCGACGTAGAGGCTCCCGTCCGGCGCCGCCGTGCCCTCGTTCATCCGTACACCGGGAGTGCGGTCGATTTCCACCGACCGGCTGGGTGCGGCAGCTACCTCATCGGCCAGCTCCACCGCGTGCTCAGTGGCCACCACATAGCCGCCGTTGCTGCGGGGGCGGACGAACGCGGCGACCCGCCCCACACCACATCGAAGCACCTCGCCATCGTCGCCAAGCGTGAGCACGTCACCGACAAGCATGTCGACGAACCGGAGACCGCCCCATGTCGGTGACCAGACCGGTCCCTCGCCATGGTCGGTCACTGGAGCGGTGATCTGTTCGACGATTGCCACGGTTACCAGTGTGGCCAAAGTGATCAGACTTGTCAGCGGCTATAGGTGCCTCTCGATGAACCCGTGTAGCTCCGCAGCGAGCTCCAGATCTTCAGGAGTGTTGCCACCGAAGCCACCGTGCGGCATGGCCTCTCCCACGTGCAGCTCGGCCTCGACACCAGCGGCGCGGAGCTTCCGGTGCATACGGACCGTGTTGGACAAGAAGAGGTCGCGGGTGCCGGTCTGCAGGTAGGTGGGAGGGAGCCCAGCAAGCTCGGCGAACAGCGGCGAGAGGTAGGGATGGCTCAGGTCATGCCCGTCGGCGTAGAGGCGGTTCACTTCGATGAGTGACCCCAACTGGTGGTCGATGCCCAGATTCGTCCGGAAGGAGTCACCGGACTCGGTCAGGTCGACCTCCGGAGTGAGCAGCACGAGTACGGCAGGCATGGGGAGCCCCTCGTCCCTAGCGCGCAGCAGGAGCGCAGCAGCGAGGTTGCCGCCGGCCGACCCACCGCTGACGACGATCCTCTCCGGCGGACGCTCCTTCAGGGCCGCGCGGTAGACCGCCAGGCAGTCATTCAGGGCCGCGGGGTAGGGGTGCAGCGGGGGCATCCGGTAGTCGACGGCCCATGTGATCGCCTTCCTCATCAGCGCAGCGCCCGTAGCCGTAACTGCGCATGCCTCACCGCCGCCCAGGACAAGGGCACCACCGTGAATGTCCAGGAACAGTGGCGTGTCAGCCTCGTCGGGGACGTGACCCGGCCGCAGCACGAAGGTCGGAACGCCGTTGATCGTGCGTCTTTCCCTCTCAAGCTCGGGAAGGGCGGTCGGCAACCGCTCAGAGAGGACCTGGAGAAGCGCCTCGTTCGCCGCCTCGACGTAGCGCAGCCAACCTTCTGTGTCCAACGGGTCATCCGGCGGCTCGTGGGAGGTAAACGGTGTCTCCGCGTCGAGGAACTGGCGAGCCTGCTCACTGAGGCCGGCTGGGGCCGGTGGACGCAAGCGCGGCGTCGTGGTCTCGGTCATGTCTCTCCAGATGCGTCTTCGCACTGTCGAACGTGTCCTCTGACGAACGTGTCCGTTTTAGGAATAGTACGGCTAAAGAGTGGACACAAGCAGGTGAGCAAGTCTCGAAGCTTCTCTAAACATCGGAGGACCGCGCGGACCTGACCGGGCCTCCGCGCTGGTGCCGGCGTAGGGCGGCGAACCGCATAGCGAGACGCCACTTCTCATATAGTGATCCGATAATTGACGAAGCGTAAGTTCATTTCGCGCTGTCAGTGCCACACCGCTGGAGCCTCGGAGTTGACGAGGGCTGCGTCTAGTTCGTCGACGTTTGGCGGGTTGGCGCCGGACCTTGAGACTGTGATGCTTGCGGCCGTGGATGCTCGTTGGGCGCTCTGCAGCAGTCTTTGAGCTCCTGTCGACTTGAGTGTGCTGCGGTGCTGTACGCCGAGCAGCGCAATTCGCAGCATCGAGTCCAGCAGTGCGGCCATGAAACTGTCGCCAGCTCCGACGGTGTCCACCACCGGGGTGCGGGGAGTGGGCACATCGAGGCGGTGGTCGTGTGTTGCCACCACGGCCCCTCTCGCGCCCTTGGTGATCACGACGATCCCCGGCCCTCTGTCCAACCATTCGTCGATGACGGCGTCGTGCGACACCTCTGGGTAGAGCCAGGCGATGTCTTCGTCGCTCGCTTTAACGACATCGGCAAGGCTGACGAACCGTTTGGTTCGTCTGATGGCGTCGGCCCGGCTGTTGAGAAGTGCTGGTCGGATGTTGGGGTCGAAACTGACGGTTGCCGTGTTGTGCAACGACCTGATGAGGGTTTCTACCGCGTCGGCGCCCGGGGGAGTGAGGGCGGCGATCGATCCGGTGTGGACGTGCGACGGTGCGAGGTGGTGCTCGACGTTGCTCGGGAGCGTCCAGTCGATGTCGAACTCGTAGGTCGCTGCGCCGTGGCTGTCGAGGACTGCGGTCGACGTGGCGGTCCGTGCCGTGGGCGCGGTCGGGAGGATCGTGACTCCGGCGGCGGCGAGATGTTCTCTGGCGAGCTCTCCGTTCGTGTCGCGACCCAACTGGGTCAGCAGGGCGACGCTTCGCTCGAGCTTGCCGAGCCCATAGGCGACGTTTGCCGGGCTTCCGCCTGGATAGGCGCGCGTGTTCTGGGAGTCCTTGATGATGTCGACCACGGTCTCGCCGATGACGAGGACCTCGGTGCGGCGCGATGTCATGCTGTGCCCAATCGGTGGTCTGGTCGTTCCGGTTGCCTGGGGCGCCTCGGGGAAGTTCCGAGGCACCCCGAGGCGTGCGGATCAGGCGTGATCGGGATGGCTGGTGACGGTGACCGTCGGTGGCTGCTCGAGCTGGTCGGCGACGTGCCGCCAGCTCGGGACGAAGTGGCCGTAGGCGGTCTTGATTGGTGTGCCGACGGGGAGCTCGGGGCACTCGTTCTCGCCGTTGCTGCCCCAGTTCACCCAGCCCGACTGCCGGCGTTGGACGATCTGGAAGGTGCCCGAGGGTTGGCCGGTCCACCACACCATCGCTCGACCGGTGCGGGAATGGAACTCGACGGTCTTGGACGCGGCGCCCGGGAAGATCGTCTCGTCGCTTGCGGCGGAGACGTCGATCGGCGCGTCGGTGATCACCCACGGTCGTTCGGGGAGGTCGGCACGCACGTGCGACGCTGCTCTGACGCGGGCGAGCCGTTCGCGGATCTCGTCCTCGTCCAGGACTCGTTCCCAGGCGCAGAAGAGGCGCCAGTACAGGTCCCAGTGCGCGGACTCCATGCCGGCGGTGAGGTGGTGCCGGAACTCGGAGAACTTCTCCGTGGTCGAGGCTGAGGTCTCGATGGTCTCGGAGACCATCTTGACGAGTTCTTCGGCGTAGGGGTCGCCCGCCCGGAACTGGGTGCCTTGGTAGGCCTCGAAACGGTCGAAGACGAGTTCGCCCTGGCCACCCTCGAACTCGTCGCCCACGGTGATCTTGTCGGTCACCGATCGGCCGTTGATGACGGTCTGGAAGGCGTCGACCTGGTAACGGCGCTCGAAGTACGGGGTGCCGTATGTGAACTTCCAGTCGATGGTGAACGACTTGTCTCTGAGCTCGTCGAGCAGGCCGTCGGGGACGGTGCCGTGCATGCGGTAGTGGTGGAGCACGGGCCCCTTCTCGATGACCTCGACCTCGACGGTGGTGTGCTCGGGCGGGTTGATGAGCCCGTTCTCGGGCGTGAAGAAGGGTCCGTAGAAGCCGCCGATGGCGTTGTTGCCGGTAGGGAGAAGGTCGATTCCCTCGTGCTTGGCGGCGAAGTGGCGCAGTCCCCACTTGGACGAGCCCGTGCCCTTGGCGGTGCCGGTGCACAGTTCGAGGTCGAAGTAGCCGGTGTCGAGGCGGGCGAAGGCGTCCTCCTCGCGTGGATTGAGTTCGGTGATCCCTTCGACTGTTCCCTCCCACGCGCCCAGCACCTCGAGCTCGGTCGTTCCCTCGAACGAGAGCACGGTGACGAATGCCGTCTCGTCCTCGCTCGTCTGCGTGCGGAGTCTCTGGCACGGGACGAGCTCACCGGCGCTTGTGCGGGCCGCCCACAGGTCACCGGGGTACGCGCCAGGAACGGTGAAGACGATCGGTTCGTTGCGACGCTTGCCGGGCAGCGGGTCGGTGACGGTTACGGTCGCGGTGGTGGTGGTGGTCAAGACGTGGGGTCCTTCCAGTAGCTGGTCAGGCGTGCGGGGGCGGTCGGTGGTCATGCGGTCGCGACCTCTTCGCCGCTCAGAGCGGCGGCCCGGCGTCGGCGCCGGATGGGACGCTGCTTGAGGCTGTCGATGGAGACGGCGAGGATGATGACGACGCCCTTGATGAGCAGCTGGGTGAAGAACGGGACGTTCATGAGGATCAGGCCGGTGCTCAGGACGCCCAGGATCACCGCGCCGATGAGGGTGCCGACGATGCGTCCGCGGCCCCCGGCCAGGCTGGTGCCGCCGAGGACGACGGCGGCGATCGCGTCGAGCTCGTAGCTGGTGCCGGCGGTCGGCTGGGCGGAGACGACGCGTGCGGCGAAGATGACACCGGCGAGGCCGGCGCACAGCCCGGCGATGACGTAGACCGAGGTGATGATGCGCTTGACGTTGACGCCGGCGAGGCGGGCGGCCTCGGGGTTGCCGCCGACGGCGTAGACGTGGCGTCCGTAGCGGGTGCGTTCGAGGATGAACCAGGCCACGAGGTAGACGATCGCCATGACGATGACGGGGACGGGGATGCCTGCGATGTAGCCGTTGCCGAGGTCCCGGAAGTTCAGGGCGTTGTCGACGATGGGCTGGCCGCCGGTCATCGTGTAGGCGAGGCCGCGGAGGAAGGTCATCGAGGCCAGGGTGACGATGAAGGCGGCTAGTGCCATGTAGGCGATGAACAGGCCGTTCAACAGCCCGGCGACGGCGCCGGCCAGGACGCCGGCGAGGATGGCGACCGGTGACGGGGCGCCGGCCATCGCGGTAAGGACGCTGACGACGCCGGAGACGGCCATGATCGATCCGACGGAGAGGTCGATGCCGGCGGTGATGATGACGAAGGTCATCCCGGCGGCGAGGATCGCGTTGATGGAGATCGACCGGGCGATGTTCAACAGGTTGTTGGTCGACGCGAAGTTCGGGGCGATCAGTGCCATGAGGCCGACGAGCAGCACAAGCACGACGAGGATGCCGACCCGGTCCCACCAGCGGGCGAAGTCGAAGGGCTCCTTGGTGTCTGAGCCGGCGGGCGTGAGGGTAGTGGTGTCGTTCATCGGGCTTCTCCGGTCGAGTGGGCCGCCGTGCCGGTGGCGTGGAACATGACGTCTTCTTCTGTGGCGCTGGCCGGCAGTTCCGCGACGATCTCGCCGGCACGCATGACGAGGATCCGGTCGCTGATGCCGATGGCCTCGGGCAGGTCCGAGGAGACCACCAGGATCGCCTTGCCCTGGGCGGCCAGCGTGTCGATGAGTTCGTAGATCTCTCTCTTGGCGCCGATGTCGACGCCACGCGTCGGCTCGTCCAGGATGAGGACCTCGGAGTCACGCATCAGCCACCGGGCCAGCGCGGCCTTTTGCTGGTTGCCGCCGGAGAGAGCTCTAACGGGCAGTCCGATGGCGTTCTGTCGCAGGTTGAGACGCTGCATCTCCTTCTTCACCGACCGGCGGATGCCGGGGCGGTCGAGAACGCCCGCCTTGGTGTGCTTGTCGAGCGCGCTGATGGCGATGTTGGACTCGACGGTGTGCTGGAGGAACAGCGCCTGCTCCTTGCGGCTCTCGGGGACCATGGCGATGCCGTGCTTGATCCCGGCGAGAGGCGAGTGAGCGTCGGACGGTTGGCCGTTGACGAGCACCCGCCCGGAGTCCCGGCGGTCGGCCCCGAAGATGAGGCGGACAGCCTCGGTGCGGCCCGAACCGATGAGCCCGGCGAGGGTGACGACCTCCCCGGCACGCACGCTGAGACTCACGGGCCCGACACCCGTACCAGTGAGGTTGTCCACGACGAGGATCTCGGCGCCGGGAGTGCGCCGCTCGTGGACATAGAGGTCGTCCACTGCGCGACCAACCATCATGCGTACGACGTCGGGTGGGTCGATCGCGCCCTTCTCCCGCGTGCCGACATAACTGCCGTCCCGGAAGACGGTGACGCGGTCGGCGAGCTGCCAGACCTCCTCCATGCGGTGGGAGATGTAGATCAGCCCGACGCCGGCGTCGCGCATCTCGTTGATGATGCGGTACAGCTGGATGGCCTCGGCCCGTGAGAGAGCTGCGGTCGGCTCGTCCAGCACGAGGATGCGGGCGTCCTCGCTGACGGCGCGGGCGATCTCGACCATCTGCTGCATGCCGACGCTGAGGTCGCCCAGCGGACGGCGGGGGTCGATCCTGGCGCCGATGCGCGCGAGCTTCTCCCGGGCAGAGGCGAGCATGGCGCGGCGGTCGAGTGCACCGAACCTCGTGCGCGGTTCCTGGCCAAGTGCCAGGTTCTCGGCCACGCTCATCGCCGGGACCGTGTTCAGCTCTTGGTGGATGATCGCGATGCCGTGCGCGCGCGCGTCGGCGGGGGAGGTGATGTCGATCTCCTGGCCGTCGATCAGGATGTGGCCTGCGTCCCTCGACTCGTTGCCGGCGAGGATCTTCATCAGGGTCGACTTCCCGGCGCCGTTCTCGCCCATGAGGGCGTGGACCTCTCCGGCTTGGAGGTCGAAGTCGACGCCGTCGAGGGCAAGGGTCGGCCCGTATCGCTTGGACACGCCGCGCAACTGCAGTAGCGGCGCCGTTGTTGATGCTGTCATGACGTCTCCATTCGGCCTCGGTGTGTGCGGCGCCGGATCCGGCGCCGCACACACCGTGAGGGTCACCAGCCGGGGTACTCGCTGACGTTGTCGCGGGTGACCAGTTCGCTGGGAATGAGGATGGTGGTCTCCGCGGGCGGCTCCCCGTTGACGATGTCCTCGGCCACCTGCACTGCCTGGCGCACCATCTCTGCCGGGTTCTGGGTCGCGGTACCGACGAAGGGGGAACCCTCTCGCTCGAGCTCTTCGACGCCCTCGGGGCTGCCGTCCACGCCGGTGACGATCACCTGGTCGCTCAGCCCGGCCTGCTCGACCGCAAGGACGGCGCCGAGAGCCGACGGGTCATTCATCCCGAAGATCCCCTGGACGTCTGGAGTTGCCGTCAGCATGTCGGTGGTCACCGCGAGTCCGGACGCTCGGTCGTTCATCGACGATTGGTGTCCCACGACCTCGATGCCGGGGTAGTCCTCCATGACGTTCTCGCAGCCGGTGATCCGGTCGATGATGGTCTGGATCGGCGTTCCGTCGACGATGAGGATCTTTCCCTCGCCGCCCATCTGCTCGAAGAGGTACTCGCACGATTTTTCACCGGCCTCCACGGCGTCGGTCATGATGACCGCGTCCGCGCCCTTGGCGGGGGTGTCGACGGCGATGACGATGACGCCGGCCTGCTTGGCGCGCTCGATGGCCGGCTCGATGCCGTCCTGGTCCACCGCGCTGATGACGATGAGGTCGACCCCCTGCTGGATGAAGGCGTCGATCTGGGTGTTCTGGTTGGCAAGGTCCAGGCGCGCGTCCTGGGTGTTCACCGTGGCACCGATCTCCTCGGCCGCCTCTTTGGCGCCCTTCTCCATGGCGGAGAAGAACGGGTTCGACATGTCTTGAACCATCAGGCCGATCGAGTCGATGGACTCCGGCCCCTCGGCGGCGACGTCGTCGCCGGAGGTGCACGCGGCGAGACCGAGTGCGGCGACCACGGCAAGTGTGGCGCCGATCGTCGGGCGGGGGCTCATCTTCACCTTGACTCCTTCATTGGGGTGCCGCGGCTGTGCGGCGGTAGTGAACGGTTTGCTGGGCGGTTCGCGGACGCACCACACTCGCTGGTGTCCGGCTCGTCCCTGGTGTTTCGGAGGTGCGGTCGGGGTGTCAGCAGCCGCAGGACTGCCGGATCGTGAGCGTTGCGGCCACCTCCTGCCTGTCTTCGGGCAGATACACCGGCACCGGCCGCTCGCCTTCTCGTTCCGCCTGGATCTGTCTTTCGATGAGGCGGGTGAGTGTGGACGCAGCGAGGTCGCCGATGTTGCTGGCGTTCTCATCGAGGACGGTCAGCGGCGGGGCGAGTAGCGGTGCCCAGGCGAACTCGTCGAACGCGACGAGGGCAACGTCTTCTGGAACGTTCAGTCGGCGGCCGCGGAGGACTTCCAGGACCCCCTGCAGCAGCGGGTTGTTGCCGGCGATGACGGCGCGGGGGGGGCGGGTGCCCTCGCGGTCGAGGTACGAGGCGAATGCCGTCGCCGCGGACCTCGGATCGTTCTCGCTGTCGATCACGACGAGGTTCGCCCCCAGCCGCGCAGCGGCCTCGCGCATGCCGCGCTCACGCGGCGCACGGGTGGTCCACCGGGAGGGATACATCAGTAGCAGCCACTCGGTGTAGCCGTGAGCAGCGAGGTGTTCCGCCACGTCTCGGCTTGCGGCGTAGTTGTCGGTCGTCACGCTGGCCGCACCGGCCACCCCGGCCGGTGGGGCGGAGTCGACGAACACCACGGGGATGTCCCACGTCTGGAGCAGTTCGGCGTTGTGCGGACTGAGCGTGAGGGTCGATATGACGCCGGCGGTGCGGTGCTCGATGACGTTCTGGACGGTGGCGTCCTCGACCTGGACGGTGTAGGCGCCCTCAGCCGCCAGGTCGGCGACCATGGCGGTCCGGCCCGAGGACCGTAGCGTCCGCTGCACACCTCGCATCAGGTCGATGTAGTAGTAGTTGGACGTGCTGGCGGTCAGGACGGTCACGGTGCGGCGGGTGTTCTTCCGAAGTTCCTGAGCGGCACGGTTCGGCACGTAGCCGAGCTCGCGCGCGGCCCGCAGAACGGCCTCACGACTCTGCGCGGATACGCCGTCGCCGTCGCCGAGCGCACGCGACACCGTCCACACCGACAGCCCAGCAGCTCGACTGACGTCCATCATGGTGGGCTTCTTCGCCACCCTGACTCACCCTCCTAAACGATTAGGTCGAGGCCCCTGCGCCTGCGTGGCACCTAAACGTTTAGGAGGAAGGTAGGGATCGTCTCGTACGGTTGTCAACCCCTGTTTCATCCGGGGTCAGCCTTGGTCCCGCCACCCCGCTCGGCGCAGCTCTGGCGTTGGGACACAGCTTGCTCTCGACGTCGGCAGCGCCCAACTGTCGCCGGGCGCTGGGGGAGGAGCGGTTCCGGTGGGGACCTTCTCGACCCGGCGTTGCGAGTACCCGTGTCGGGGATTCGTTGTAGTCTCGAAACTACGTCGTAACAACGTCGTTTTGCCATCGCCCCCGAATAGAGAGAGAGAAGGTCCCAGCCGTGGTCGCAGCAAGCGCCAACGCCGGACACCGATCTCGAGCCGCCTCCCACTCCGCCCGCCGCCGGCCCGAGGACTGGACGGTCGAGCAGATCGCCCAGTACCTCAGCGAGAACCTCGGCCCCAAGCTGGTGGCCCACATGGTCGGCAAGAGCCCCCAGACGATCGCCCGTTGGGCCGAGGGAACCCAGAAGCCACCACAGCCCGACGTCGAACGGCGGCTCCGCGGCGCGTTCCAGATCGTCCAACTCCTGGTCGAGACCGACTCCCGCCACGTCGTACGCGCCTGGTTCATCGGCATGAACCCTCAGCTCGAGGACCGCAGCCCCGCCGAAGTCATCGCCGACGGTGACGTGCGCGCCGCCATGGCCGCCGCCCGGGCGTTCACGACCGGGGGATGAGCACCCCGAAGCCACACCTGGTCACGGCCCCCGACGTGATGTGGCGCGTGGCGCGTTTGGGGATGGGGACTCGGTTCTCCGAGATCGAGCCGGCTGACGCCCTCTCCCAGAACGCAGGGAACCGCTTCGACGTCGTAGGCGGAGGAGTGCTCTACACCTCAACCGACATCGAGGGCTGTTACCGCGAAGTCCTCGCTCGGCTCCGCCCCGCACCCGGCATGGTCGACCTGGACGAGGACGAAGGCGGCCACATGCGAGCCGGCAACGTGGCGGCATCCTGGCGCGAGAACCGGCGGCGATTCGCCCTGGCCGTGCCCGAGGCGCTGCCGTTCGTGGACGTCGAGCATCAGGACACCTGGAACGCCCTGGAGGCTGCCATCACTCTGCCGCCGAACGTCCCTCACCTGGACGTCGGACACATCCGCGGCGCCGACCGACTGCTCACACGTGCCATCGCGACATGGGCCTACACCCAGACCGACGACGAGGGTGAGTCGCTGTACTCCGGCCTGCGCTATCTCTCACGCACCGGTGACTTCGAGTGCTGGGCGATATTCGATGGCACTCCCGTCATAGAGATCGCGCCGGCCGGTGAGATCACCAATCACGACAAGGCTCTGCGCCGCGTCGCGGAGGCCTACCGACTCACACTTCACTAGGGACACCCGTCCCGACTGGCCCGGCTGCGGGGGTGCGGTCACCTCCTCATCCGCGACCACCCACACTTGGGGACGGACCGGACGCACTGCGCCGAGCAGATTCGCGGGCGCCTCGGTCTACGGGGCAAGGCGTCACCGACTGGCCGGGCCGGTCACTGCCAGCATCCAGCCCTCCACCGCTCCACGGCCTACCTCGGCTCGATACCGGAGGCCGACTCACCCGGCGGCGGCGAACGCGCGGGCGGCCGCCAGGACGCCGGGGCCGACCTGCTCCAGACCGCCTTCCCGCAACAGTCGCGCCGGCGCGACGTCGTCGAGACGCGGGTTCAACCCCTGGAACCAGGCCTGGACGACTCCGGGCGGGTCCTTCTCGCGTAGCAACGTCGCGATCCGGTACGCCATCCGGAGGCGGTTGAGGACGTCGGTCGAGGGCGTGCGGGGATCCTCGGCGGCGGCCCACTGTCGCACGGCCCGGGTCTCCTGGACCGAGCCCAGGTAGGCGACCAGCTTGGCGCCCAGCAGTTCGCGCAGCCGACCGACAAGTTCCGGCGCGGCCAACCGGAGCGATTCCTCGTGGGCGCGCAGGTCACCTCGCACAACGGCCGCCTGACTGCTCATGCATCTATCGTCACACAGTCACACCATAGATCCCATCATCAATCACCCCGCTGCCGACACTCTGAATCACACCGCCGATAACTGACGTTATGACAAAACTGGCCGTTCCGTCAGCAACTAGCCACTTGGGGCCGCCGCTTCCCGACCCAGCTTCGAGGACAGATCAGTGCGGGATCGGCAAGATGAGCGTCGTGACGCAGCCCGACATCACGACCGACCCGCGCACGGCCGGCGCGTACCCGCCGATCGCCCGCTGGATCCTTGGAAGCGATCTTGAGAGGAACATTCTGAGCGCGCTGGGTCCGGATGAGCGCGTGGTCGGATACTTCGAGACGTCCGATCCGATGGGCGCCCTGATCGTGTGCGAGCGGCGTGGCATCTGGTTCACCGGTCGGCTCGGCAGCGTCTATCAGAGCATCGAGCGGCCGTTCACCATCCTGGGCGGTCCGTACTCGACCATGAACAAGGTCGAGATTCGCGTCGGTGAGCGCACTTTCAAGGCGAAGACCTACAAGAGGGACGCCGCCGAGGCCCTCGCCGCGGGAGTGTTCTGACCTGCCACCTTTCGGTCCGCGAGCCGCTGCACCCTCCGCAACGATGGACGGCATGACGCAGATGGATATCATCACTGACCCGCGCACCGCCAACGCGTACCCCAAGGTCGACGGATGGATCCCCGGGACGGACCTCGAGACCAATATCCTGGAGGCGCTGGGACCGGACGAGCGCGTCGTCGGCTTCTTCGAGACCTCCGATCCGATGGGCTACCTCGCCGTGTGCGAGCGGCGGGCCGTCTGGTTCACGGGTCGCCTCGGCAGCCAGCGCGAGATCCTCGAGAGGCCACTGACTGTCCTTGGAGGACCGGCCTCGATCTTCAACGAGGTCACGATCCGGGCCGGGTACCGCACCTTTCGGGCGGTTACTACGAAGAAGGACGCCGCCGAGGCCCTCGCCACGGACATGCTCTGACGATGCCGTCACCGCGTCGCCGCGCAGTCAGGGGTCCCCGCGCCCGCGTGGTTCAGCGCCGGACCGGATGGTGTCCGGCCCGGGCAACGACTGTCGTTGGGCGTGGCGGCCGCACGGGGCCGGGTCGTTGGTCCCTCGCGTAGACCTGTACGAGGGGCAAGCATCGACGGTGCAGGCACCTGCGACGTGAGCAACTCCGATGTCCGGAGGTGCTTCGGAGATGGCGACCCTCAGCGTGTTCACCGACCACAACCTGAACGGTCAAGGTTTTGGCTACCTCGACCGGGAGGCTAAAGCGCGCATCGCGTTGCCGCTGCGATTCACGCCGGCCGTGTGCGCCGTCTTGGTCGCGATCGGGTTGGCCCTGCAGTCGCCTGTCTGGCTTGGAGTGTTGGTCCCCATCGGTCTCAGCGGGGCCCTGTTCCCCAGGGCCATGGTCACCGACGTGGTCTACAACTACGGCGTGCGTCACCTGATCGGCGCCCCGCCGCTGCCGCCCACACCGAAGCCACGACAGTTCTCCTACGTTCTTTCGACCTCCCTGGTGGCGGGGGCGGCCCTGTCCTTCCAGTTCGGGCTGCCGGTGCTGGGTTACTTGCTGGGAGGTTTTGTTCTCGTCGGGGCGAGCATTCTCACGACGACCCTCTGGTGTCTGGGGTCGTGGATCTATCGGATGGTTTTCGGTGCTCTGCCCGAGGTCGACGCATCGACGGCACTGGGAGAGCACCTTGGGCCGTCCAGCGCGCTCCACGGCGACACCGGCGGCTTCATCAAGGCTTGATCGATCGTTCGTGCGGGTGCAGTGCCGCCGGTGCCAGGCTGAGGTGGTGGACGCCGCACTGCTGGCGAGAACACTGGCCTTCCGGGCGGCCTGGCGTGTCCGGGACGGCTGGAGCACGGGCCAGCTCGAGCTGCACAGGCGGCGCGCACTGGCCGCGTTGCGCCGGCACGCCTATCAGCGGTCGGCCTTCTATCGGCAGCATCACGCTCGCCTCCTTGCCGCTCCGTTGTCGGAGCTTCCGCCGGTCACCAAGTCCGAGCTCATGGGGAGGTTCGACGAGGTGGTGACGGTGGACGGGTTGCGCCTGGCGGACGTCGAGGCGCACCTGCGGGAGCTGACGGACCGGCGTGCCGATCCGGGCAGGGCGTGGCGCCACCGTTGGTGGGCGGCCGCCACCGCGGGCACCACCGGACGGCGGGGGGTGTTCGTCTGGGGCCGGGAGGAATGGGCTGCCGTGCTGGCGTCCTACGCGCGGGCGAACGACTGGGCGGGTGTGCGGCTGGGGCTTCGTGCGCCCTTGCGGATGGCGGTGGTGAGCTCGCTGAACCCCACTCACCAGTCTGCGGTCGTCGGCGCTGCTGTTCGTTCACATCTCGTCCCGACGTTGCGGGCCGATGCGGCCACCCCCCTGCAGGAGACGGTCCTTGCGCTCAACGACTTCGCTCCCCGCCTGCTGGTCGGGTACGCCTCCGTTCTGGGAGAGTTGGCGGCCGAACAGCGCGCGGGCCGGTTGCGCATCAGGCCGGAAGCGGTGATGTCCGCCTCCGAGGTCCTCTCCCCCACCCTGGCGGCCGAGATGACGACAGCGTGGGGGTCCCAGCCGTTCGACGTCTATGCCGCCACAGAGACCGCCGGGATCGCCTCCTCGTGCGAGCGTCGCCGGCGTCACTTGTACGAGGACCTCGTCGTCTGCGAGGTGGTGGACGACGCCTACTCACCGGTGCCCGCGGGAACCCCGGGTTCCCGGCTGCTGGTGACGGTCCTGTTCTCACGGACCGTGCCGCTCATCCGCTACGAGCTCACCGACCGGGTCGTTCTCGATCCGGATCCGTGCCCGTGCGGGCGCCCTTACCAGGTTCTCGGAGGGGTCGAGGGCCGCACCGAAGAGGTTCTGACACTGCCCGCGCGAGGCGGTGGTCGGGGGGTCCGGGTCCATCCGAACGTGTTCCACGACGTCCTGGACTCCCCAGAGGTCACCGGTTGGCAGATCTCCCAGGAGCCGAACGGCTTACGGGTGCTCGTGACCGGCCGGCAGGGTCTGGCGACCGGCGCCGTCGCGGAGCGGCTTCAGCATGCCCTCGGTGACCTCGGAGTCACAGCACCCGAGCTGCGGGTAGACCTGGTCGAGCGACTCCCCCGGACCACCCTGGGCAAGAGCCGTCTGATCCGCGCGCTTCCATCCGGCCCTGGGGGTGCCCCGCCAACGTCGAGGTCGGCGGGCTAACAGGCGGCTCCTGCCGCGCTCTGCTGTTCGGCTCACGGACAGCAACACCCGGCCATGGTCGCGCACCATCGCCGGCCGCCGTGAACTGCGGGTCTCCTGGGGGCCCTGAGGCACGGCCTACCTTCCGGCTTCTCAGCTGACCTATGCACGGGTGAACGATCGACGGCCAGTACCACGGTGAATCCTTCCTCCTCGAGGGTGCCGCAGCGCGGTCGCTCGTCTTCTGCAAGTAGGACGCGCACCAACCCTCCCCACGTCCCCCGGGCGTATGCCGTTCAGGCGGCGATGAGTCCTCGCCGGCGACTGACGGTCCCGACGCCGTCCCTCCCGCTCTGGCGAAACTGCTCGTACGCTAGAAGTACACCGACAGGTGTCGCAAAGAAGCGTTCCGGGGGACGAGTGCCCGGGATCGACGAAGTCCGTGCGAGAGGTCGGCATGCCGAGGCTCGTCGGCGCATCGCGTGGGTACTGGCCGTGGGTCCGGTGCCGCGGTGGGACCGTCGCGCCTGCACGGCAGGGCGGGCGCGGACTTTGGGTCCTGCGCTCGTTGCTCGTGCTGCTCGTCACCGTGCAGACGGTTCTGGGAGTGGGACCCGGGGCAATGGCTCACGAGGACGAGAGCGAGCACGCGATCGATCTGGTGCAGCAGGCTGTCGCGCTGATCGTCAACGATGGCGGGGCCGACCGGGTGCTCGAGAAGCTCCAGGACGCGCTGGAGGCGCCGAACCCGTCCGGCGTGGACCTGGCCCTTGTGAGGAGGGCCGCGTCTGCCGTGGAGGACGCCAGGCCGGGCGCGGCGCAGGCCGCGGCGCTGGACGAGGCTCGCGGGTTGCTCCTGAAGGCGGCGCCCGAGCTGGCGGAACCGCCCTCGGCCAGCATGGTCGGGGGGCTCGCGACCGGCACCACCGTCGTGCTCGATCCCCTGGAGCCGGCGCGGGCGATCAGCGACGGCGGCGACGCCGTCGTCCTCGGCCTCGCCGCAGCCTCGATTGCCCTGGGTGTCTACCTCTCGCGGCGGTGGCGACCCCGCCACAGCGTGCGGGAGCTGAGGGCCCGCCGATCCCCGGCGAGGGGCGAGCGATGACCGGGCACGCCGCCGGCCCGCACACGGCGGCGGAGCACGCAGACAGCCGGTGGCGCCGTGCTGTCGATGCCGTCGACGAACGGATGGGCCTGACAGCGCTGGCCTACGAGGTGCCCGAGCACGCCAACAACCTGGCGTGGAGCCTCGGCGCGCTGACCGCGATCTCGTTCCTCCTGCTGCTGGTGACCGGGATCTACATCGCCCAGTGGTACGACCCGATGCCGGAGGTGGCCAACCAGTCGGTCCGGACGATCATGACCCAGGCACCGCTGGGTGCCCTTGCGCGCGGGCTGCACTACTGGGCGGCGCAGGCGATGTACGTCCTGGCGCTCCTGCACATGCTCCGCGTGTTCCTGCACGGATCGTTCAAGCGCCCACGAGAGGGCAACTGGCTGGTGGGCGCGGTGATGCTGCTTCTGACCTTCCTGGCGGTCTTCACCGGCACGGTGCTGAAGTGGGACCAGGAGGGATTCGAGGCCCTCTCCCACAACCTCGACGTTGCCGAGCTCGTGGGCGGCGCCGGCATCTGGTTCACGGCCGAGCTGGCGCCGCAGGTGCCGATCGTCGTGCGCCTGTACGCCGGGCACGCCGTCATCATCCCCGGTCTCATCCTGTCGCTGTTCGTCGTGCACGCCCTGCTGGTCAAGCGTCACAAGATCTCCGAGCACCCCGACATCCCCGGTTCCTCGGCCGAGGAGCCGGCTCCCTTCACGGAGCACCTCAAGCGGGCGGGCGCCTACGGGCTGGTCCTGCTCGGGATCCTCGCGGCGTTGTCCGTGCTGGTGCCGCCGGTCGTCGGTTCTACGCCCGTGGCCGGGGTCGAGACCACCCGACCGTTGTGGCTGTTCTGGTGGTTCTTCCCCTTCGAGGAGTGGTTCGGCATCAGCTCGGTCGGCGTCGTCATGGCGGTCGTGTTCGGCGTTCTGTTCCTGGTCCCCTTCCTCGACCGCGGGCGCCGGCGCAGCTGGCGCGAGCGCAAGGTCGCGGTCGGGGTGCTCGGCGTGATCGTGCTTTTCATGCTGGTGATCAGCATCTACGTCTGGATCAACAACGCCCGGGGGCACTGATGCCCGGCGTGCTCGCACCCGGCGCCGCCCGGCGCAGGGCACGACGCTGGTTCTGGCTCCTGCTCACCCTTGCCGTCGCCGGGGTGGGACTCGTCCGCTGGGCGGTCCGCGCCGCGCCCACACCTGCCGGCGTCGTCCTGGTGCTGCTGGCCTCTCTGGTCGTGCTCGGCGCCCTGGTGCAGGCGAGCAGGATCTGGACGGCTCTCGAAGGACCCTCGCGGCTCCCGCGCCTGCGTCACCAGCGTCGACCCGGTGATTGACGTTGCCAGCCCAGCCCTACCACGGCGACCACCGGCGACGGAGGAAATGGACCGGCCAGAGCGGCCCACTCCGGGAGGCGCTCGCCCGTGGGCCGGGCTGGTGTCCACGAGTTGCCCCTCTTTGAGATGGTCCGTCAGCGGGCGGCCCGGCCGGTCCTGGCCATGCCGGCGGGGACGTGCGCGGGTGGCTCGCCGGACTGCGGTGGGACAGGTCCCGTCTTGCGGCGGCCTGACGGTGTCAACGGACACCGGGACTTCCTCGTGGGCGGACATTTGATCTCCCCGTCCGCGGACAGTTCATCTCCCTGTGCGCGGACAGTTGATCTCCCTTGAGGTCAGGTCAACGGCACCACCCCCTTGCCGGCGGTGGCCTCGGTGAGCCGGAGGGAGGTGCCTTCGGTGACGATGACGTGGGCGTGGTGGAGCAGGCGGTCGACGGCGGCGGTGGCGAGGGTCTTGGGCATGATGGTGTCGAACCCCGAGGGGTGGAGGTTGCTCGTGACGGCCAGGGAGCGGCGTTCGTAGGCGGCGTCGACGACGCGGTAGAACGCCTCGGCGGCGGCCTGCCCGCTGGGGAGCATGCCGATGTCGTCGATGACGATGAGCTCGGCCCGGGTGATCCGCGCGATGGTCTTGGCGACCGAGCCGTCGACGGTGGCCTTGCCGATCGCGGCGGTGAGGGACTCGAGGGTGAACCAGGCGACCCGCATGCCGGCGTCGATGACCTTGTGTGCCAGCGCCTCGACGAAGTGGGTCTTCCCGGTCCCCGAGGGCCCGCTGATGGCGAGGTTCTCGGCCCGGCCGACCCACTCCAGGGTCGCCAGCGCGGACTGGGTCGGGACTGGGATGGAGCTGTCGTGCTCGCGCCAGGAGGCGAAGGTCTTCCCGGCCGGCAGGCCGGCGGTCTTGCGGCGCATGGCCTTGGTGGCCTCGTCGCGGCCGCGGACTTCCTCGGCGAGCAGGACCCGCAGGACCTCGGCCGGGTCCCAGCGTTGGGCGCGTGCGGTGGCCAGGACCTCGGGGGCGGCGGCGCGCAGGTAGGGCAGGCGCATGCGCTTGAGCACCGCGGTCAGGTCCTCGGGCAGCGGCGGCGCCGGACGGGTCGTCGTGGTGGTGGTCGTCATCGTGGGGCTCCGTTCGTGCCGAAGCTGGCCCAGGCGGCGGTGCCGGGCTGGGCGGAGTAGGACTCGTCGGCGATCACGAGGTCGGCCGAGGGGGCGCCGGTGGCGCGGTGGGTGACGATGGAGGCGAGGTCGTGCTCGGCGAAGCGGCCGGCGGCGGCCGCGACACCGAGGGCGGCGTCAACCTGCTCGGTGCCGACCAGGGTGGCGAGCTCGACCGCGGCGGCCATCTTCGCCCGGATCCGTACCGTGCCGGCCGCCGAGGCCTCGATGAGCCACTGCCGGGCGCCGGGCCCGATGGCGAGGAAGTCGGCCTCCGCGGCGGAGCGTGGCTTGATCCTGGGCGGTCGGGGCGCCCCGTCGGGATCCTGCGGATGGTCGGGATAGTGGGCGTGGTCGATCCGCGGGGACCCGGGCGTCGACAGGCGGTGGCGGGCGACCTCGACCAGGCCGCGCCGCTCCCCGACCCAGGACGGCTTGACCCTCAGGGCGTCGAGATCGACGACGATCACGAGCTCGTCGCCGGTCACGCGGCACCACACCTCGGCGTCGACCAGGCCCGGCGGGGTGGAGTAGCGCACCGACCCGAACCGCACCGTCTGATCGGTTCCGACCACCCGGGTCTGGCCCAGCGCGGCCGTGTGCGGCGCCGCCGGCAGCGGATGAAGGCGCTGGCGCTCCGCGGCGAGCATCTCGGCCGGGACCCGGCCCGTCTCGCGGTGCCGGCGCGTGTTCACGCTCTCGCAGAAGTCCTCGCAGGCGCCCTGCAGCTCGGCGAACGAGGAGTACGCGCTGCGCAGGTTCGCCTCCGTCGGGACCAGGTCGGCCTTGGCGATCCGCACCGTGTTCTCCGCCCCACCCTTCGACTCCGGGTCGAACGGGACACAGGTGTGAACCTGCAGCCCGTAGTGGCGTCCTGCCTCGACGATCTGCGGATGACGCACCGCCACCCCGGCGACGTGATCGACCGTGACGGTCCTGGCGTTGTCGGTCAGCACGTACGTCGGCGCCCCACCGATGCGCCGCAACGTCGCGTCCAGGCACGCGATCAGCGTCGCGAGGGTCTGGTCCCAGGCCGGGATCACCACCCGGAACCGTGACCAGGCCAGCCAGGCGCAGAACAGCACCGTCCGCCTCGGCTGCCCGTCCGGGCCCGGCACCTTCGGGCCCTCGCCCCAGTCGAACTGCAACCACAGCCCCGGCTCGGTGATCCACGGGCGGTAAGTGCGCCGGTTCCCCGCCCGCCAGGCCGCCTTGACCTGCGCGACCGCCCGCCGGGTGGAACGCTCGGTCCCGGTGAAGCCCAGCGCGACCAGGCGTTCGTGGACCACGTCGGCGCGGACCTTGCCGCAGGAGCGGTCGACCCACTCCTCGACCTTCGGCAGATACGGATCGATCATCCGCGGCCGCCGCGCCGGGCCCATGACCGGCCGGCCCGCGTCCCGCGCCGCGACGTAGCGGCGCACCGTCTTCGGATCGACCCCGGCCAGCTGCGCCGCCGAATGCGCGCTGCCCGTGGCATCAAACGCTTCGAGAATCTCCATGACTTCCCTGTCAGACTTCTTCACGCGTCCCTCCGGTCGGAGTGCTCAAGGTGGTCAGAGACCTCGAGCAAATCCCCGGAGGGACGCACATCTCGGGACCGACACGACATCAGCCCCACGGCCACAGACAGGGAGATCAGCTGTCCGTCAGCAGGGAGACGTCATGTCCGCCGACAGGGAGGCTGGCATGTCCGCTGGCAGACGGCGAGAGCGCTGCACCCGCCAAAAGCGATGGCGAGCGGGGCTGCTTCATCGAACGTAGCCGTGAGTGCACCGTCGAGGAGCCGCTGAGCGGCCTGGGAGTTGCGATCCTCGAGCTGCGTGTGGACCGGGTCGAGCGACTCCCCCGGACCACCCTGGGCAAGAGTTCTCTGATCGGCGCGCTTCCATCCGGCCCTGGGAGTGCCCCCCGACATCGAGGTCGGCGCCCTGACGGGCGGCTCCTGCCGCGCTCTGCTGGTCAGCTCAGGGACAGCGAAAACCGGCGATGGTGCGCACCCCATCGCCGGCCGCCGTGAGCTGCGGGATTCCGAGTCCAGCAGCACCCGCCTACCTTTGGCTTCTCAGCTGACTCTGATGAACACGGGGCTGGAGTGGAAGATCGGTCCCTCGGTCAGCGGGGTGCCCGGCTGGCGGGCGGCGATGTTGTTGCCGTTGCCGGTGTAGATCCCGACGTGACCCGGCCATGTCACCAGGTCGCCGGGCCGGGCCTCGGCGGCCGATACCCGCGTGCCGGTGGAGGCCTGCGCGCCTGAGGTGCGGGGCAGGCTGGTCCCGAACTGGGCGAAGACGTAGCTCGTGAACCCCGAGCAGTCGAACCCGGCCGGCGTGGTGCCGCCCCACACGTACGGGACGCCGAGGAACTGGCGGGCGTAGTCGACGATCGCGCTTCCCGAGGCCACCGGCGCTTCGACGGCTCCGGCACCTACGGCTGGGGCGGCGTCCGTGCTCGGCAGTTCCGTCCTCTCCCCCGCGCGGGAGGCGGCTGCGCCCGGCCGTTGGGGCGCAGGCTCGGGTTCTGCGCTGGGCGGCGGCGGTGGTGGTGTCGCTTCTGCGGTCGCGAGGTCCACCTCCCACTCGGCGTCGGAGGTGACTTTGACCGTCGGGGTGGCCAGGAGAGCGGTGGTGGCTTCGACGACCGCCGTCGAGATGCTCACGCTCGGCAGCGCTGCGGTCTCCGTGGTCGCGTCGGCGCTGGTTGCGGCCATCGTGAGGACGAGGCCGGACGAGGCCACCGCTGCGACACCACGGCGAGTGGTCGGGGCGAGGTTCTCGATGGCTGCGGTCAGGGGGGTGCTGGGGCGGCAGGGCGCGCGGTGGCGCCCACGGTTGCTGGGGGACAACGAACTACCTCTCCGAGTTCCCTGCGGGGTGAGCTGTCGGGTTGGGACTGGAGAGGCCCCGTGCTTCCGCACTTCACCCCAAGCCCGGAAAGGGCCGCATGCGTTGGTTTCCCCGCCCCTGCCACTGGAGCGCGCGATGCCGGGCGGCGGCAGGGTTCGGTCTCCGCCCGCATCTTCCGGACGGGATTGCCCGGGAGCAAGGCTCACGCTAAGAGCCTGGACACGTCCATGTCACGGTCCGATAACGATTCTTCATCGAACCTTCATGACAGCTGCCCTCTGGGGCTTTGCACGGGAAGTTGCTTAGCCCAAGCCCCCCCATGGCCGTTGGTGTTCCCGGAGTGAGGAGCGCTGAACACGTACGCAGTCGCGGCGGAGAATGTGGAGAGGTCACGGGTGTCTGGAGACCGCCGGCCAAGCCCTTAGCCCGTGGGGCACTGGCGCTCGGCCGGGTCCTTGAAGGCCGGGACCGGGCGTGCGGCGGCCTCCTCCGGGGTCGCCGCGATGCCGTTGCGCTGGATGTCGGTGATGAGCCAGTCCATCTCCCGGATCTCCCGCCGCTGCGCCTCGCTGATCCCCACGGCCAGCTCGCACACCCGCACGTCCTCGATGCCCGCCCGTTCGGACCGGGTGATAGCCAGGGAGTGGTGCGGGATCATCCCGCGCATGAAAGCGGTGTCGTCGACCGTCACCTGGCTGCGGTCCAGGTAGGCCCCGCCTCCGAGCAGCACGAGGCTGACCGCGACCACGGCGATGTTTGCCCTGGTGCTGCGGTACATGTTCAGCATCCACGCGAGCATGACCAGTCCCATGGCACCGCCCATGGTCAGGGCCATGAACACCCGGCTCTGGCTGAAGCGGATGTGGCTCCACTCCCACGAGCCGACGAACATCACCCAGTACATGACCACCATGCCCGTCAGGATCATGGCCGCGAACCGCAGGTACATCCCCCTGGAGCCGTGCGACTGCCCGCCTCCACCGTGCTGCCCGTGCCCCTCCTCTTGCGTAGCGTCGTCGTCCGCTCGGTCCGCCACTTTCACCACTCCTTGTTCGGTCCCTGGTTCCTCGTCGCCTTCCGGTCCCTGGGCGGTCCCCCAGGCCGGACGGGCCGTGGCGTCAGCCGACGGCCGCGAGGAGGTCCTCGCACGCCTGCTCGCACGCCCGGCAGGCCTCGGCGCAGATACGGCAGTGCTCGTGCATCTCGGCGTGCGACTCGCACTCATCCCCGCAGGACCGGCAGGCCTGTACGCAAGCCTGCAGCAAGGCCCGGGTGACGTTGGCGTCGTAGCCCGTGTGCCGGGACAACACCCGGGCGGTGGTGTCACAGACGTCCGCGCAGTCCAGGTTCGTCCGGATGCACTTGCGCAGCTCGGCGACCATGTCCTCGCTCAGGCACGCGTCCGCGCAGGCAGTACAGGCCTGGGCGCACGAGACCAGCGCCTCCACAGTCCTTGCCAGCAGCTCCCGGTCGAGGTTGATCTCGGCGGGGTACGTCTCCATCATCTCGACAGTCCTCATCGGTCGTCCTTCCTCTGGAGGTGTTGATTCGGCATGGGGCGACGGAGCCCGCGGCTCTTCGACGCTAGGTCGGTGATTCAGGGCTTGCACTCCGGGCGAGGCGGTTCGGTGATGAAGATTTGATGAAGATCCCGCCGCTATTTCGGCACGGTCTGTCTGAGCCGGTCCTCCCGGCCGGATCCCGTCGGGTTGTCGGGGCAGGATGTGCGGCATGAGTGCGACGGATCGTGGTGCCCGGGTGCTTGTCGTCGAGGACGAGGAACCGCTCGCCAAGCTCGTCGCGAGCTACCTGCAGCGGGACCGCTTCGAGGTGGAGCGCACGGGGGACGGCGCCGACGCGCTGGCGCTCGTCCGGCGGTGGGACCCGGACGTCGTCGTGCTGGACCTGGGTCTGCCGGGGATGGACGGGGTGGAGGTGTGCCGGCAGGTCCGCACGTTCTCGGACTGCTACATCATCATGCTCACCGCCCGGGCAGAGGAGGTGGACAAGCTGGTCGGGCTGTCGGTGGGGGCGGACGACTACCTGACGAAGCCGTTCAGCCCCCGCGAGCTGGTCGCCCGTGTGCGGGTGATGCTGCGCCGGCCCCGACGGTCCTCCGGGGAGGGCGAGCGGGAGGTGGCGCTGACGTTCGGGTCGCTCGAGGTCGACGTCGCCGGTCGGGAGGTGCGCCTGGGTGGTGAGCCGGTGGAGCTGACCCGTACACAGTTCGACGTGCTGGCGGCCCTTGCCACGCGCCCGAGGATGGTCTTCTCCCGCGAGCAGCTCATCGAGGCGGTGTGGGGCCCGGGCTGGGTCGGGGACGAGCACCTGGTGGACGTCCACATCGGGCACGTCCGCCGCAAGCTCGGCGACGACCCCGCCGACCCGGTCTTCATCCGCACCGTGCGCGGGGTCGGCTACCGCATGGGGCCGGGCCGGTGAGGATCGCCCGGTGGGGCCTGGCGGCCCGGCTCCTCGCCGCGATCGTCGTGGTCGTCCTGGCGGGGTCGGCGACCGCCTGGGCGGTCGCCTCCGCGATCGGCCCGGCGGTCTTCCACCTCCACATCGAACAGTCCGGTACCTCCGACCCGGGCGTGGTGCGCCACTCCGAGGAGGCGTTCGCCACCGCCTCGGCCTACTCCCTCGGCCTGGCCCTGGCCGCAGCCCTGGCCACCTCCGTGCTGGTCAGCATCTTTCTCACACGGCGGATCGCACACTCGCTGGACCCGGTGCGCCAGGCCGCCGCGAAGGTTGCGGGCGGTGACTACTCCGCCCGCGTGCCCGAGGTCGGGATGGGAACCGAGTTCGACGACCTGGCACGTTCGTTCAACACCATGGCCGAAGACCTGGGCCGCATCGAGCAGACCCGCACCCGCATACTCGGCGACCTCGCCCACGAGATGCGCACCCCCGTGGCGACCCTCGACGGCTACCTCGAGGGCATCCAGGACGGCGTCGTACCGGTCGACGAGGAGACCCTCGCGATGCTGCGCGACCAGGTCTCCCGCCTGGCCCGCCTGGCCCAGGACATCTCCCTCGTCACCACCGCCGAGGAGGGCAGGCTCACGATGCACCGGCAACAGGTGCGTGTCGGTGCCCTCCTGGACGCCGCGCAGGCCCAGGCCGCCGCGCGGTACGCCGTCCGCGGGATCGACCTCGACGTCACCGCGTCGACATTGGTGCGCGAGACGGTGGTCTCGGCGGACGTGGACCGGATGGGCCAGGTGCTGACCAACCTCCTCGACAACGCCCTGCGGCACACCGCCGCGGGCGGACTCGTCGGCATCCACGCCAGCCGGGAAGGCGGGACCGTGCGGATCGAGGTCACCGACGACGGCGAGGGCATCGCCGCCGAGCACCTGCCGCACCTCTTCGAGCGGTTCTACCGGGCCGACACCGCTCGGGACCGCGCGCACGGCGGCTCGGGGATCGGCCTGGCGGTCACCCGGTCGATCGTGCGCTCCCACGGCGGGGAGGTCACCGCCACCAGCGCCGGAAAGGGTCAGGGAGCGGCGTTCACCGTCGAGCTCCCTGCGGCAGACGTGGCGTAGGGGCGGCCTGAGGCCGGTGCCGCTGCCGGCGGGCCGGGAAGATCGCGGAGACCACCCAGACAGCCAGGCCCACGTAGAGCACGCACACCAGGACGAGCACGAGCCACAGCTGTACCGACATGTCGATCTCCTCCCACGGACGGGGACAAGTCTCCAACGGCAACCCCCGGCTACCCCTGCAGGTGGGACAAAGATCCCGGGCCAGTTTGATGAAGGTTTGATGAAGACCGGCCCCCGGGCTGGACCCGGCACCTGCCCCCTTGTTCCACTCCCAGGGCACAGATGTCGCCAAACGTTGGAGCACGTTCCCGTGAAGATCGCTTCCCGTCTTGCCGCCGGTACCGGCGCCCTCGTCCTTTCCCTGACCCTGGCCGCCTGCGGCGGCTCGGAGGAGGCTGCCGAGGCCGGCGCGACCCCCCAGGAGCAGGCCGCGACGGCGACCGCTGGCACGTCCGGCGACGCGGCGGTCGACGAGGCGCACAACGACGCCGACACGACGTTCGCGCAGATGATGATCGTCCATCACGAGGGCGCCATCGAGATGAGCGACCTCGCCGTGGAGAAGGCCGACTCGGAAGAGGTGCGCGCCTTGGCCGAGGACATCTCCGCCGCGCAGGGCCCGGAGATCGAGCAGATGACCTCCTGGCTGGAGGCCTGGGGCGAGGAGACCATGCCGATGGACCACGGCGGCATGGACCACGGCGGCATGGACCACGGCGGCATGGACATGGACGGGATGAGCCAGGAGGAGGCCATGGGCCACCTCGAGGACCAGTCCGGTCCCGACTTCGACCGCCGGTTCCTCGAGCTGATGATCGCCCACCACGAGGGCGCGGTGACCATGGCCGAGGACGAACTCGCCGACGGGGAGAACCCCCAGGCGCTCGAGCTGGCGCAGAAGATCATCGACGACCAGCAGGCCGAGATCGCCCAGATGGAGCAGATGCTGCAGAACCTGTGACGTTCCGGGGACGGCGCGGAGAGACGAGTCCTCGGACCTGCGAACCGCCCGCAGCCCCACGCCTTCACCCCTGACCGCCGGCGGCGCGGCCCCACTCCCCCTGGGGCGCGCCGCCGGCAAACGTATGCCTGTTCACCGGAGGAGAGTTCCTTGTCCGCCTCATCTATGACCGCGCGGGTCGCCCTCGTCCTCGCGCTGAGCACGGTCGTGGCCGCGTGCTCGCAGACCGGCACCACGCCCGACGGGACAGCCGCCGCGGCCGCGGCGAACGACCCGGGCACGGCGTTCGGTCACGTCCACGGTTTGGGTGTGAACCCGGCCGAGGACACCGTCTACGTCGCCACCCATCACGGCCTCTACTCCCTCGACGGTGCCGGCGAGCGGGTCGGCACCTCCCGTGCCGATCTGATGGGGTTCACCGTCGTCGGGGAGGACACCTTCCTGGCGAGCGGACACCCGGCTCCTGACGAGGCTGGGCCGAGCAACCTCGGCCTGATCCGCAGCACCGACGCCGGGCAGACCTGGGAAGAGGTGTCCCTAGGCGGGCAGAGCGACTTCCACGGGCTGACCGCGACCGGGGACCGGGTCTACGGCCTGGACTCGGGCACCGGGACGGTGATGCGCAGCGACGACGGCGGCGAGACGTGGCAGCAGGGCGCGAGCCTGCCCGCCCGGGACCTCGACGTCGACCCGGCCGACCCGGACCGGGTGGTGGCCACCACCGCCGAGGGGCTCGTGGTCAGCACGGACGGTGGCGTCACCTTCGCCCCGGCCGAGCTCCAGCCGCCCCGCCCGCTCGTCGTCGTAGACCACCTCCCCGCCGACGAGGGCGGCCCGACACCCCTGGTCGGCCTCGACACCGCCGGGGTGCTGTGGCGCTTCCCGGGGGCGGCGTGGAGCTCAGCCGGCCCGGAGAACGGCGAACCGCATGCGTTCACCGCGGTGGACGAGGACACCTACCTGGCCGCGTTCGGCACCGACATCGCCCGCACCGACGACGGCGGAAGCACCTGGCTGGTCGTCTCCGGGTCCGCCCGCTGACTCTCACAGCCGGGAGGTGACCTCCTGCAGGAGCTTGGCCGGCTCGAGCCACATGGAGGGGTACTCGCCCTGCCAGCGCTGGACACCGTCGGCGTCGATCAGGACGAACCCGTGCCCGGGCAGGCCCGCGTGCATGCCGGTCCCGAGGACCCCGTAGGCCTCGGAGACCATGCCGTCGTCGATCAGGTAGGGGGTAGTGACGCCGTAGCGGGTCAGGTCGGGCTGGATCTGTTCGGCCGTGTTCATCACGATCGGCAGGACGGTGATGCCCGCCTCGGCGAACCCTGGCTCCTTCTCGATCTCGGCCATCTGCACCGTGCACGAGGCG
Organism: Georgenia soli; assembly: GCF_002563695.1. Classification (NCBI taxonomy): domain Bacteria; kingdom Bacillati; phylum Actinomycetota; class Actinomycetes; order Allobogoriellales; family Allobogoriellaceae; genus Georgenia; species Georgenia soli. The sequence goes on from NZ_PDJI01000003.1 coordinate 147,222, forward strand.
CACCCGGCGCCCTCGTTGAAGTAGATCACCACGGGGCCGCCACGCAGGTCGGACAGGGTCACCTCATCCCCCGCCGTGGTGGGCAGCGTGAAGTCCGGCGCGAGGTGGTCCTGCTCGCCCGCCTCCGGGCGCGCGGAGAGGAGCCCGGCGGTGACGACGACGACGGCGAGCAGCAGACCGAGCAGCCAGGCGATCCTGATGCGGCGGGCCTTAGCGTCGGCGGTGCGGCGCTCCTCGGCGAGCTGGGCCAGGACGGCCCCTCTCTGCCGGCGTGCCTTGGTGGCGGTGCTGGTCATCGGTGGAGCCTTTCTGGTTCGTGGGTGTCGTGGCAGGACTGTTCGGCGCCGCCGGGACCGTCCTCGTGGGCGGCTTGGGTCGACGGGGTGCGCCGGTCACGCAGCGCCGCGACGACGAAGATCGCGGCCAGGCCGAGCAGGCCGGCGCCGAGGACCGGCTCGGGCACCGGGGCAAGCCAGTTCTGCACGCCCGCGAAGACCTCGGCGAGCCACGTGCCGACCGCCTCCTGGGCGGCCGTGCCGCCGGTCATGTCCGGGCTGCCGGCCAGAGCCATGACGAAGATCCCCATGACGGCGAACGCGACCGCGACAGCGAGGTTGACGGTGTTGGTCACCAGCGTCCGCCCGGCGAGCCGCAGCCTGACCAGCCGGGCACGGAAGGGTCGGCGCTGGTCCAGCCGGAGGGTGTCCCACAGCAGCCCCATGACGAACAGTGGGAACACCATCCCGAAGACGTACGCCAGCCCGAGCACCGCACCTCCGGCCACGGACCCGGAGAGGGCGGACAGCGTCATCACGCCGGCGAGGACGGGGGCGCAGCAGCTGGAGGCGACGCCGGAGAAGACCCCCAGTGCGAAGAAGCTGGCGGTGTCGCCCCGGGCGGTGTCCGGTGCCCGCAGGAAGCTCGGCAGCGACCACATCCGGCCCGACAGCGACAGCCCCGCCAGGACGAGCATCAGCAGGCCGCCGGTGACGTACAGCGGGGCGTGGTACTTCGCGATCGCCCCGGCCACCAGGCTCACCCCGACGGTGATCGGGACCAGCACCAGGGCCAGGCCGGCGGTGAAGACGAACGTCAACGGCAGCAGCCGCCACCGCCGGTTCTTCACCGCACCGGCGAGGTAGCTCGGGGCGAGGAAGACGATGCAGCACGGGGCGAACAGGGCCACCCCGCCGGCGAAGAAGGCCGCCAGGACGGAGCCGCCGGCCAGGAGCTCGCTGCCCATCACCGGCCCCCGGCAGCCGCAGCGGGCGACGTGGCGGTCCGCCGGGCGGCGACGAGCTTCTCGAGCTTGCGCCGGGGCAGGCGGCCGGAGCTGAAGAACGCCCCGTCGACCAGCACCAGCGGGCTCAACGCCGGCCGGTGCTCGGCCACCAGCTGGATGCCCTCCTCCGACTCCAGCTCGACGATCCGCACCTCAAGACCGAGGGTGTCCACCCGCTGGGCCAGTACCCGCTCCGCGTCCTCGCAGAAGTGGCACGCCGGCGCGGTCACCACGACAACCGGAATCTTCCCTTTGTCGACGTCCACGTCGACCCCTTCCACCGAAGTAGCGCTGCTCACCAGCGAAGCGTGGCCGACCCGTACCGTCCGTTCTGCGACGGACCTGTGAAGAAACGACGAAGACTCCAGTGGCGGGCCATGCGGTGGAGAATGAATCCGTGACCGACGACGGTGACGCGGGCGTGCATCAGCAGCCCGACGGTTCCTGGATCTGGTGGGCCCGCTGGCTCGGCGGCGTCGAGCAGTCCGGCCACACCTTCCCCGGCCGTGAGGACGCCGTCCGGGCTCTGCGTGAAGTGCTCGACGACAGCACGAACGCATAAGGCCGGGATATCCCCATGATGAAGAAACTCTGAAGATTCGTGGCTTGGGGAACAGATCTGTCGCGGCACCAGTTGCGCCGGATACCCCCTCGGGGTATCAACCGCAGCACCAAGGAGGCGAGCGATGAACGGCTCAGAGCACCGACACGAACATGTACCCGGAGCGGGCCACCCCGCCGGACCGGATGACTCTGCCGAGAGCTCACCACCGGTGCACGACCGCCATGGTGGTCACGACGCCGGGCAGATGGCCCACGAAGGCCATGCCATGACGACCACGGTCGACGGTGAGCACTCAGCCCACGAGCACGCCAGCCACGCCGCGCACGCGGGACACGGCGGGCACGGCGACCACGTCGGGATGTTCCGGCGGCTGTTCTGGATCAACCTCCTCCTCGCGGTCCCGACAGTGCTGCTCAGCGGGATGTTCGCAGACCTGCTCGGCTACTCCTTGCCCCAGGCGCCGGGACTCGCACTCGTCTCGCCGGTCCTGGGCACGGTCATCTACCTCTGGGGCGGTCGGCCGTTCCTGACCGGCGCCGTCTCCGAGGTCCGGGCGCGCAAGCCCGGGATGATGCTGCTGATCGGCATGGCGATCACGGTCGCCTTCGTCGCCTCCTGGGGCGCCACGCTCGGTGTGCTGTCCCCCGAGCTGGATTTCTGGTGGGAGCTCGCGCTCCTGGTCGTGATCATGCTGCTCGGTCACTGGCTCGAGATGCGCTCCCTGGCCAAGACATCCTCGGCGCTGGACGAGCTCGCCGCGCTCCTGCCGGACGAGGCGGAGAAGGTCGACGGCGATCGTGTCGTCACGGTCGCCCCGGCCGACCTCCGGCTCGGCGATGTCGTCATCGTTCGCCCCGGCGGGCGGATCGCGGCCGACGGCACGGTCGTCGACGGCGCCGCTGACGTCGATGAGTCGATGATCACCGGCGAGTCCCGGCCCGTGCGACGGGAGAGCGGCGCCCACGTCGTCGCAGGCACCGTCGCCACGGACAACGCCCTGCGTGTGCGGGTCGACGCCGTCGGGGACGACACCGCTCTCGCGGGCATCCAGCGGCTGGTCGCCGAGGCCCAGTCCTCCACCACCCGCGCCCAGCTTCTTGCCGACCGGGCCGCGGGATGGCTGTTCTGGTTCGCCCTGGTCGCGGCGATCATCACCATCGCCATCTGGTCGATCGTCGGCAGCCCCGACTTCGCGATCATCCGCGCGATCACCGTCCTGGTCATCGCCTGCCCCCACGCTCTCGGCCTCGCGATTCCGCTCGTGGTGTCGATCTCCACCGAGCGCGCCGGCCGGGCCGGAGTCCTGGTGAAGGACCGAGGTGCACTGGAGCGCATGCGCACGGTCGACGCCGTCCTCTTCGACAAGACTGGCACCCTCACCAAGGGCGAACCGGCGCTGCACGACATCGAGACCACGAGCCTGGACCGGGACGAGCTGCTCGCCCTGGCCGCCGCGGCCGAGGCCGACAGCGAGCACCCGCTCGCCCGCGCCATCACCGCCGCGGCGGACGAACGCGGACTGAGCGTGCCCCGCGCGAGCGACTTCTCCGCCTCGACCGCCGTCGGGGTCACCGCCACCGTGGACGGACGGAAGGTCGCCGTCGGCGGCCCGAACCTGCTCGCCGAGCACGGCCTGGCCCCGCTGCCCCAGACGGCGGCATGGTCAGAGCGGGGTGCGATCGTGCTGCACGTCCTCGTCGACGGGCAGGTCGCCGGGGCGCTGGCCCTGGAGGACGAGGTGCGTCAGGAGTCCCGCGAGGCCGTCGAGGCCCTGCACGCGCTGGGCGTCCACGTCGTGATGATCACCGGTGACGCCGAACCGGTCGCCCGCGCCGTCGCGGCCGAGCTCGGCATAGACCAGGTCTTCGCAGGTGTGCGCCCGGAGAACAAGAGCGAGAAGGTCTTCGAGCTCCAGCGCCAGGGCCGCACAGTCGCCATGGTCGGCGACGGCGTCAACGACGCCCCCGCCCTCGCGCAGGCTGACGTCGGCATCGCCATCGGTGCCGGCACGGACGTCGCCATCGCCTCGGCCGGCGTCATCCTCGCCTCCGACGACCCCCGCTCCGTGCTGTCCGTCATCCAGCTCTCCCGGTCCGGGTACCGGAAGATGAAGCAGAACCTGTGGTGGCCGCCGGGTACAACATCGCCGCCGTCCCGCTCGCCGCGGGCGTCCTCGCCCCCGTCGGGTTCGTCCTGCCCATGGAGATCGGCGCACTGCTCATGTCGGCCTCGACCATCGTCGTCGCCGCCAACGCCCAGCTCCTGCGCCGGCTCGACCTCAGTCCCGAGGCCTCCACCGCCGCCGCCCACGGCGCGCCGCAAGTCCCCGGCCGCCAGGCCGCACGCCAGCCGCAGCCCGAGATGGCAAGCCGCTGACCCACCGAACCTGCAAGCCGCCTGCACAGCACGACTAGTTGAAGCACCGTTACCGGCACAACGCGAACGCCTCGGGGACATCCCCGGGGCGTTTCCGCCGAACTACCGGCTCAGCTCCTGCTGTCGCTGTTCTGGGCCGCGGCTCTTCCGCGCCTTGGGCGCCTTCTTGCCTGCGGGCTTGACTGCCGCGGAGGGGTGGGTGCCCTGGCTGACGTCGGCGGTGATGCGTGCGGCCACGGTTTCGTAGTCGAGACCGCGACGCTCGAGGTCGGCGGCGAACGCCTGGCGTCGTTCGGCGCTGTCGTAGTTGTCCTTGCCGGCCTCGCGGGCGGCGGTGGCGCGGATCTGCTCCTGCTCCGCTACGAGAGTTGCTTCGGCTCGCTCGGCGGGGTCGGGTTCGTGCTGCGCGGCTGCGCGGGCTGTCGCGGCGGCCTGGTCGGCCATCCCGGCCTCGGCGACCAAGAGCTGCGCCTGGACCTGTTCCTCGGCAACGCGGCCGCGTTCCTGTTCGGCTTGGGCGCGGCGGGCCTCGGCGCGTTCCAGCGCGACGCGCACGAGGTCGGGGTCGGCGGCGGCACGGTCGACGTCGACGCCGTAGCGGCGTCGGACCTCGTCTCGGATGCGGTCGGCGGCTCGGTCGGCCTCAGGGTCCTGGCCGGTCCAGGCGCGGGCGGCGGTGTAGACGTGCTGGATGTCCTCGGGACCGGCCTGGTCCCACCACTCCGTGCGGAAGGCCGGGGCGAGGGCGGCGGCCTGCTCGGCGTGCAGCCGGGCGGTGAGCTCACGGGCCTGCTGTTCATCGGCAGCCTCGGCGCGACGAAGGCGTTCCTCGCGGGCTCGGGCGAGCATCTCGCCCATGCGTGCCCCGACGGTGACGGCGACGCGCACCGATCCGGTCACGGCTTCCTCGATGCCGTCGGATTCCTCAACCATGACGTTCCCCATCTGTGTTGGTTACCGCTCCGGTCCACGGTCCTTGTCGTGCCCTGCGAGCTGGTGGCGGCGGGCGGGATCGATCCGGTTGGGAACCGGGGACCCGATCGGCCGGGCCCGAACCTGGCCCGTGGCCGCGACCCGAGCGGCCTCGGCCGCCCTGTCGTCGTGCGCCGGGGCGGCAGGTACGGGTGGCAGGCGGTCTGCGACCTCACGCAGGCGTCGCTCGGCGACGTGCCGGATGTGGGCCGCCCGATGGTGCTCGGCGGAGGCTCGGTGCATGGCGTAGACGGCCTGGGCGAGCATGACGAGCTGGCGCAGCATCGCCGCCTGGGCGATGGCGCCCTGGCCAGCCATGGTGGCCGACGCCAGCAGCATCGCGACTCCCCCGACCGACGCCTTCCCGGAAGCCTTGGGGTGCACGCTCTGGCGGCGCAGCTGGGCCGACTTCGCCAGCGCGTCGGCCGTCGCGGCGAGCGGCCCGGGCACGGCCTCGACGCGGTTCGACCAGGCGGCGAAAGCGCCGGCGGTGTCGCGTGCGACCTGGGCCCAGGTGTCGCGGTCGTGGATCGGCACGCTGCGCAGCCGCTCGCGCAGCACGTCTACCTCGGTCGCGTACAGCTCCCACAGTCGAGGGTCGACCTCGGCGCTCTCGCGGCCGGGCGCGACCGGGCGGCGGTTGCGCTTCGCGGCGGTCCACTCCCCCGCCGCGGCGGTCGCCGCCGCGGGGGTGTCGGGCCATGCCTGGCGCAGCCGGGGCAGGGTCAGGTCGCGGGCCAGGTGCCCGCCGCCGTACCAGATCGCCCGCTCGCCGGCCTCGGGCCGTGTGGCGACGGAGTAGCCGGTGACGACGTCCGTGCGGCCGTCTGCGAAACGTGGCCGCACGAGGAGACCGGCGCGGCGCATCCGGCGCACGAACTCGGCCTCGTCCGCGGCCGCGGTGGAGCAGCCGCGCACGGTCCGGGCGAGTGCGCGGCGCGGCTCGTCCGCGCGCAGCTCGGCGCTGATGCGGGCGTGCTTCTCGGCCGCGGGCAACTGCTCCACGGCACCTCTCCCCGGCCGTGGCGGCGGTTGCGTTCGTGCTTCGCGCGGGCGCGGCCGCGGGCCTGGGCCTCCTGCTCGGCGGGGTCGTAGGCACGCTCGGCGGTGTCCGCCGGCCCGTGCCGGTCCCGGCCCGTCAGGGCGCGCTGCCAGGCCTGGTCGGTGGCGAACTGCTTGCTCACCTCGGCGTCCTGCAGCTCACCAGTGAGCTCGTCCCACGGCACCCGGCCGTCCGTCCGGCGGGCGTGCTCCCACGCGGCGCGGGTGTGCGCGCGGGCGGTCTCGTACTCGTTGGGCACCAGGGGCAGCAGGTCGAACTCGCGCTCGAGGTCGCGAGCGACCTGCTGGACACGGTTGTAGTCGTTGTGGGTGGACGCCTTGGTGCCGTCCTCGCGCACCAGGTTGACCGCCAGGTGGATGTGGTCGTTGCCCTTCGACGAGAGTCCGTGGTGCACCGCGACCCACCGGCACGGGGCCTTCGTGCCCTCGTGGTCGTCGAACCCCATGCGCTTGATGAACTCGCCTGCGATGGCACCCCACTGCTCGTCGGTGAGCCGGCCTTCCTCGGGCCGCAGTGACAGCGAGCAGTGCCACACGTGGGCCTGCTTCTCGCCGACCTGACGTTCTTGAAGATCCGCTTGCCGGCGTCGTCGCGGCCGGTGACCTGGCGCTCGTAGACGCCCATCGTCACGTCAACCCCGAGCGCCTTGCGCGGGCGGTCGAGGTACTTCGCGATCGCCAGTGCGGCGTCGCGGTCGAGCTCGTCGTCGTCGTGCCACGCCATCAGCGCCGGATCACCGGCGACCAGGTGCGGCTCGGTGTGCTCGTTACGCCGTCCCGGACCCGCCAGGTAGACCATCAGGCCGGCCATCCGGTCGCCCCGGACGATGTGCGGGATCACGACGTCCCGAGCCGGTCGACAGCGTCGTCGATGCGCTCCGCCGTGCGGCGCACCGCGCGCAGCGTGGCGACCATCTCGGCCTGCACCTCACCGGTCACGTTCGTCACCCGGGCCATCTGGTTGACGTTGTTCGCGATGCCCGCGAGCAGCCGGTGCACGGCGAACAGCTCGACGACCGCGTTGCGTCGCTCAGTCGGCGTCTCCCCCGTCGGTGCCAGCGCCGACTCGATCAGCAGCCGGGGCACCGTGACCCGGTGCTCCTCCGCGCGCTGCAGCAGCAGCGCCTCCTCCTCGGGCGTGACCATCACGCGGTGGCTGTGCTGGCGACCACCAGCCACGTTCGCCCGCCGACGCCGGACCACACGGCGCGCCCTCGCAGGCTCCTCCGCCACCGCGACCACCGCCTCTCCCGGCCCAGCGCAGCGACCCCGCCCCGTGCGGGGACCACGCGACCAGCGTGCCAGTAAAGGCCGCAGGCCGTCCAGCGATGGCGGCCAGTTACGGCACGTAACTATATAACTTGCTCGGTCTCGGACAGGTTGGCGCACTTGTGCGCCTGGCGTTAGGCGTTAATGCCGAAAGGGCATGGGACGCGTGGGTATCGGTCGGCGTCAGTCCGTCACCCTAGGCTGATGGCATGACGAAGGAACTGAGCGTCGAGGACGCCGAGAAGAAGGCCCGTGAACTGCTCGACCGACGTATCGCGTCGGTCCGCACGCTCGTCACCGCGCGGCAGAGGCTGGCCGAGCTGCGCGAGCAGGTCGCCGAAGCTGAGCGCGACCACGTGCGCCTCTACAACGCCGCACTGAGCGACGGCTGGTCGCCCGACGAGCTCCGCAAGCTAGGGCTGACCGAGCCGGAGAAGAAGGCGAGGACCCGCCGTCGAGCGGCGGCCAAGAAGCCCGCCGCCGACACCACTGGCGTCGACGGTCAGGCGACGGCTCCGGCCCCGGAGCCGGAGCCGTCGCTGAACTGACCGCCCTTCCTCGGAGTTCCTGATGGTCACGGTTCGGTGGGTGCCCTCAAGGGCGCACGGCGTCGCTTCGCGATGCGGCAAGCCGCACCCCTGACAACACCCACCGAACTGGGTGAACAACTCTGCCCGGGGCCGAAGAAGCAGCGGCACCCACCACCCAGGGCCGGCGCTCTCCTGGCGCGGCAAGGTTCAGTTCTTGCGATGCTCGCCGACAGGCGCAACGACGACGAAGCGAAGGTGGGATGAGCAGCACACTGCCCGAGGGACTCCGCGGCCCAGTCGACCTCGCCCTCGCCAGAGCCGTCGAGAAACTCCCGGCCCCCGGCACGCTGCCCGGCGGTCTCATCGCCGAGCCCAAGTGGGATGGCTACCGCGCGAGTGTGGTTCGCGACGGAGACAGCACCGTCCTATGGAGCCGGCAGCGCAAGGACCTCACCCGCTACTTCCCGACCTCTACGCCGCGGCCGCCACAGCGGTGCCGCCCGGATGCGTGCTGGACGGCGAGATCGTCGTCTTCACCGACGGCCGGCTCAACTTCTCCTCGCTGCAGCACCGTATGACCAGCTCCAAGCGTGCACTGGCCGACCTCATCCGCCGCGAACCGGCCTCCTACGTCGCCTTTGACATCCTCGCCGTCGCGTACCAGGACGTGCGCCACCTCCCCCTGCGCGACCGCCGCAATCTGCTCGAGGAACTCGCCAGCGACTGGGAACCACCCATGCAGATCTCTCCGATTACGACCGACACCGACGAGGCCCGCCGGTGGCTCGACGAGTTGCACGTCACCGGCGTCGAGGGCCTGATCCTCAAGGGCGCTGCCCAGCCCTACCGCGGGAGCAAGCGTGACTGGCTCAAGGTGAAACACCGCGACACGGCAGAGGTCGTGTGCGGCGCGGTCATCGGCACCCTCGAGCGTCCCGAGGCGCTCATCGCCGGCCTGGTCATCGACGGCCGGCTCCGCATCGTCGGACGCACCACTCCCCTACACGCCGGACCCGCCCGCGCGCTCAGCGCGCTCCTGCACCCGCCCGCCGGCGAACACCCCTGGCCCACCCGCATCCCCCGCGGCGCCCTCGACCGCTTCGCACGAGACAAAGAGCCCATCGACATCACCCTCGTTGACCCCCTCGTCATCGAGGTCACCGCCGACGTCGCCTGGTCCGGCACCTCCTACCGCCACCCACTCCGCTACGTCCGCGCCAGACTCGAGCTCCAGATTGAAGACGTCATTCCGCCCCGCTGAGTACTCATTGCGGTAGAGAATCGGTGGTGGAGCGTCGGCAATGCGGTCGCCCGCTCCGTCCCCCCTTAAGCCGCATGACCGCTGGAGCTCTGCCCACTCGTGAAGCACACCCGAATCGCCGCTGCAGTCGCCGCCGCGGCCCTGACTCTCGCTGGCTGTTCGACCGGTAACGCCGAGCCGAAAAAGGCCGAGCCCCAGGAAGACGGCGCCATAACCACGATCGAGAAGTTGCACCAGGCATTCGTCGACGCTGGTGGGACGTGCAAGGAACTTTCTCCCCGCAACGTCACCGCTGCAACCGATGCCGCCGACTGCGACGATGACACCGTCCTGATGGTCTTCACCGATGAGAAGGCCGCCAACGCTCACGCGAGCGAAATGACCGCCATGGGTTCGAACGTGCTCGTCGGCGATGCGTTCGTCATCAACTCCGAACTCCAGGAGCTCCGCAAGGTGGTGCGCTCGCTCAACGGTGTCGTGAGCATGGCTACCGAGGGCCACGAAGAGACGCCGGCGGCCGCCCCCACGCCGAAGCCGACCCCGACCACCCACCGACGCCAGAGAAGGGAACCCGAGACAACCCCGGTATGCCCGACGTAGACGTCATCACCTTCTCCGAGGGAGCCCAGCCCACGTGGGAGGTGAAGGTCGGGTACGCCGACTTCGACGCCTGGCCCGAGATCTCGGCCGCCAACCGCTTCTACGACCCGCCCGCCGCAGGGCAGGTCTATGTCCTGCTGCCCGTGACTGTCACGTACAAGGGACAGGGGTCGGGCACCCCGTGGCTCGACGTCGACGTGGCGTTCGTATCCGCCGACGGCCGCTCCTACGACGCCGAGATCATGTCGGGAATCCCCGGCGCGATGACGGACGTTGACGACCTCTACACCGGCGGATCCGCCCTTGGCACGTTCCCGTTCGAAATTCCGGCCGACGCCCTGGAAGGCGGCACCTGGGCCGTGTCGGCTGACTGGTCCGACCCGATGTTCATCGCCGCCCTGCCCACCGGCTGAACCGAAGGCCAGACAGCCCGCGTCTCCGCCAGCCGCCACGCGTTGCGGGAATCTTCGTACCGCCGCCTCTGGTCATACAAGGCAGATTCACAGTGCCGAACTGCGGCCATAGCTCAGTGCGTGGCTACGCCGATCCAGATCCCACGCTCGGCGAGCTAGACGTGCGAGGGGGCTCCCCGGAGCTCACACCATGGACTCGCTCAGTCGGGTGCGGCTGCCCGCTCAGCTGGGTGATCGTGTTTTGTGGGACACGGCCCCTGCTGAACGGTCGTGTCGTTCAGCATGTGTCGCGACACCTAAGCATCGAGACCGGGCTGCAGCACAGCTAGGTTCTCGCGCGCACTGGGTCGCGTGATCGTCGACGACCATCGCCGGTGGCCATCTGAGACCAACGCCCTCTTCCCAGCAGTGACTGCCGAGGACTTGACGCAAGCCCTGACTCCATGAACTATTGCGAGTCAGCAGTTGGCACATTAATATCTATGCAGTGAGTCTCCATGCACTGTTGCGTGGAGAGCCCCCCACCCCCATGCAGCGACGTCGCTGTGCAACGAGAGGAATCATGAGTCGAGGACGACTTCGCAAGACGATGGCCGCTCCGCTCAGAGATCAGAGACTTCTGATCGGCGACCGAGGCGCCGATGACGATCTCATGCCACCATCTCCAGGTGCCGCACCAGCACCGTTGGAGCAAGCCGTGAGCATCAGGGCAAGGCCACCGACGAGCGGAGCGGCCATCGTCTTGCGAAGTCGTCCTCGACTCATGATTCCTCCTCGTTGCACAGCGACGTCGCTGCATGGGGGTGGGGGGCTCTCCACGCAACAGTGCATGGAGACTCACTGCATAGATATTAATGTGCCAACTGCTGACTCGCAATAGTTCATGGAGTCAGGGCTTGCGTCAAGTCCTCGGCAGTCACTGCTGGGAAGAGGGCGTTGGTCTCAGATGGCCACCGGCGATGGTCGTCGACGATCACGCGACCCAGTGCGCGCGAGAACCTAGCTGTGCTGCAGCCCGGTCTCGATGCTTAGGTGTCGCGACACATGCTGAACGACACGACCGTTCAGCAGGGGCCGTGTCCCACAAAACACGATCACCCAGCTGAGCGGGCAGCCGCACCCGACTGAGCGAGTCCATGGTGTGAGCTCCGGGGAGCCCCCCTCGCACGTCTAGCCTCGCCGAGCGTGGGATCTGGATCGGCGTAGCCACGCACTGAGCTATGGCCGCAGTTCGGCACTGTGAATCTGCCTTGTATGACCAGAGGCGGCGGTACGAAGATTCCCGCAACGCGTGGCGGCTGGCGGAGACGCGGGCTGTCTGGCCTTCGGTTCAGCCGGTGGGCAGGGCGGCGATGAACATCGGGTCGGACCAGTCAGCCGACACGGCCCAGGTGCCGCCTTCCAGGGCGTCGGCCGGAATTTCGAACGGGAACGTGCCAAGGGCGGATCCGCCGGTGTAGAGGTCGTCAACGTCCGTCATCGCGCCGGGGATTCCCGACATGATCTCGGCGTCGTAGGAGCGGCCGTCGGCGGATACGAACGCCACGTCGACGTCGAGCCACGGGGTGCCCGACCCCTGTCCCTTGTACGTGACAGTCACGGGCAGCAGGACATAGACCTGCCCTGCGGCGGGCGGGTCGTAGAAGCGGTTGGCGGCCGAGATCTCGGGCCAGGCGTCGAAGTCGGCGTACCCGACCTTCACCTCCCACGTGGGCTGGGGCTCCCTCGGAGAAGGTGATGACGTCTACGTCGGGCATACCGGGTTGTCTCGGGTTCCCTTCTCTGGCGTCGGTGGGGTGGTCGGGGTCGGCTTCGGCGTGGGGGCGGCCGCCGGCGTCTCTTCGTGGCCCTCGGTAGCCATGCTCACGACACCGTTGAGCGAGCGCACCACCTTGCGGAGCTCCTGGAGTTCGGAGTTGATGACGAACGCATCGCCGACGAGCACGTTCGAACCCATGGCGGTCATTTCGCTCGCGTGAGCGTTGGCGGCCTTCTCATCGGTGAAGACCATCAGGACGGTGTCATCGTCGCAGTCGGCGGCATCGGTTGCAGCGGTGACGTTGCGGGGAGAAAGTTCCTTGCACGTCCCACCAGCGTCGACGAATGCCTGGTGCAACTTCTCGATCGTGGTTATGGCGCCGTCTTCCTGGGGCTCGGCCTTTTTCGGGCTCGGCGTTACCGGTCGAACAGCCAGCGAGAGTCAGGGCCGCGGCGGCGACTGCAGCGGCGATTCGGGTGTGCTTCACGAGTGGGCAGAGCTCCAGCGGTCATGCGGCTTAAGGGGGGACGGAGCGGGCGACCGCATTGCCGACGCTCCACCACCGATTCTCTACCGCAATGAGTACTCAGCGGGGCGGAATGACGTCTTCAATCTGGAGCTCGAGTCTGGCGCGGACGTAGCGGAGTGGGTGGCGGTAGGAGGTGCCGGACCAGGCGACGTCGGCGGTGACCTCGATGACGAGGGGGTCAACGAGGGTGATGTCGATGGGCTCTTTGTCTCGTGCGAAGCGGTCGAGGGCGCCGCGGGGGATGCGGGTGGGCCAGGGGTGTTCGCCGGCGGGCGGGTGCAGGAGCGCGCTGAGCGCGCGGGCGGGTCCGGCGTGTAGGGAGTGGTGCGTCCGACGATGCGGAGCCGGCCGTCGATGACCAGGCCGGCGATGAGCGCCTCGGGACGCTCGAGGGTGCCGATGACCGCGCCGCACACGACCTCTGCCGTGTCGCGGTGTTTTCACCTTGAGCCAGTCACGCTTGCTCCCGCGGTAGGGCTGGGCAGCGCCCTTGAGGATCAGGCCCTCGACGCCGGTGACGTGCAACTCGTCGAGCCACCGGCGGGCCTCGTCGGTGTCGGTCGTAATCGGAGAGATCTGCATGGTGGTTCCCAGTCGCTGGCGAGTTCCTCGAGCAGATTGCGGCGGTCGCGCAGGGGGAGGTGGCGCACGTCCTGGTACGCGACGGCGAGGATGTCAAAGGCGACGTAGGAGGCCGGTTCGCGGCGGATGAGGTCGGCCAGTGCACGCTTGGAAGCTGGTCATACGGTGCTGCAGCGAGGAGAAGTTGAGCCGGCCGTCGGTGAAAGACGACGATCTCGCCGTCCAGCACGCATCCGGGCGGCACCGCTGTGGCGGCCGCGGCGTAAGAGGTCGGGGAAGTAGCGGTGAGGTCCTTGCGCTGCCGGCTCCATAGGACGGTGCTGTCTCCGTCGCGAACCACACTCGCGCCGGTAGCCATCCCACTTGGGCTCGGCGATGAGACCGCCGGGCAGCGTGCCGGGGGCCGGGAGTTTCTCGACGGCTCTGGCGAGGGCGAGGTCGACTGGGCCGCGGAGTCCCTCGGGCAGTGTGCTGCTCATCCCACCTTCGCTTCGTCGTCGTTGCGCCTGTCGGCGAGCATCGCAAGAACTGAACCTTGCCGCGCCAGGAGAGCGCCGGCCCTGGGTGGTGGGTGCCGCTGCTTCTTCGGCCCCGGGCAGAGTTGTTCACCCAGTTCGGTGGGTGTTGTCAGGGGTGCGGCTTGCCGCATCGCGAAGCGACGCCGTGCGCCCTTGAGGGCACCCACCGAACCGTGACCATCAGGAACTCCGAGGAAGGGCGGTCAGTTCAGCGACGGCTCCGGCTCCGGGGCCGGAGCCGTCGCCTGACCGTCGACGCCAGTGGTGTCGGCGGCGGGCTTCTTGGCCGCCGCTCGACGGCGGGTCCTCGCCTTCTTCTCCGGCTCGGTCAGCCCTAGCTTGCGGAGCTCGTCGGGCGACCAGCCGTCGCTCAGTGCGGCGTTGTAGAGGCGCACGTGGTCGCGCTCAGCTTCGGCGACCTGCTCGCGCAGCTCGGCCAGCCTCTGCCGCGCGGTGACGAGCGTGCGGACCGACGCGATACGTCGGTCGAGCAGTTCACGGGCCTTCTTCTCGGCGTCCTCGACGCTCAGTTCCTTCGTCATGCCATCAGCCTAGGGTGACGGACTGGACGCCGACCGATACCCACGCGTCCCATGCCCTTTCGGCATTAACGCCTAACGCCAGGCGCACAAGTGCGCCAACCTGTCCGAGACGAGCAAGTTATATAGTTACGTGCCGTAACTGGCCGCCATCGCTGGACGGCCTGCGGCCTTTACTGGCACGCTGGTCGCGTGGTCCCCGCACGGGGCGGGGTCGCTGCGCTGGGCCGGGAGAGGCGGTGGTCGCGGTGGCGGAGGAGCCTGCGAGGGGCGCCCGTGTGGTCCGGCGTCGGCGGGCGAACGTGGCTGGTGGTCGCCAGCACAGCCACCGCGTGATGGTCACGCCCGAGGAGGAGGCGCTGCTGCTGCAGCGCGCGGAGGAGCACCGGGTCACGGTGCCCCGGCTGCTGATCGAGTCGGCGCTGGCACCGACGGGGGAGACGCCGACTGAGCGACGCAACGCGGTCGTCGAGCTGTTCGCCGTGCACCGGCTGCTCGCGGGCATCGCGAACAACGTCAACCAGATGGCCCGGGTGACGAACGTGACCGGTGAGGTGCAGGCCGAGATGGTCGCCACGCTGCGCGCGGTGCGCCGCACGGCGGAGCGCATCGACGACGCTGTCGACCGGCTCGGGACGTCGTGATCCCGCACATCGTCCGGGGCGACCGGATGGCCGGCCTGATGGTCTACCTGGCGGGTCCGGGACGGCGTAACGAGCACACCGAGCCGCACCTGGTCGCCGGTGATCCGGCGCTGATGGCGTGGCACGACGACGACGAGCTCGACCGCGACGCCGCACTGGCGATCGCGAAGTACCTCGACCGCCCGCGCAAGGCGCTCGGGGTTGACGTGACGATGGGCGTCTACGAGCGCCAGGTCACCGGCCGCGACGACGCCGGCAAGCGGATCTTCAAGAACGTCAAGGTCGGCGAGAAGCAGGCCCACGTGTGGCACTGCTCGCTGTCACTGCGGCCCGAGGAAGGCCGGCTCACCGACGAGCAGTGGGGTGCCATCGCAGGCGAGTTCATCAAGCGCATGGGGTTCGACGACCACGAGGGCACGAAGGCCCCGTGCCGGTGGGTCGCGGTGCACCACGGACTCTCGTCGAAGGGGCAACGACCACATCCACCTGGCCGGTCAACCTGGTGCGCGAGGACGGCACCAAGGCGTCCACCCACAACGACTACAACCGTGTCCAGCAGGTCGCTCGCGACCTCGAGCGCGAGTTCGACCTGCTGCCCCTGGTGCCCAACGAGTACGAGACCGCCCGCGCGCACACCCCGCGCCGCGTGGGAGCACGCCCGCCGGACGGACGGCCGGGTGCCGTGGGACGAGCTCACTGGTGAGCTGCAGGACGCCGAGGTGAGCAAGCAGTTCGCCACCGACCAGGCCTGGCAGCGCGCCCTGACGGGCCGGGACCGGCACGGGCCGGCGGACACCGCCGAGCGTGCCTACGACCCCGCCGAGCAGGAGGCCCAGGCCCGCGGCCGCGCCCGCGCGAAGCACGAACGCAACCGCCGCCACGGCCGGGGAGAGGTGCCGTGGGAGCAGTTGCCCGCGGCCGAGAAGCACGCCCGCATCAGCGCCGAGCTGCGCGCGGACGAGCCGCGCCGCGCACTCGCCCGGACCGTGCGCGGCTGCTCCACCGCGGCCGCGGACGAGGCCGAGTTCGTGCGCCGGATGCGCCGCGCCGGTCTCCTCGTGGCGGCCACGTTTCGGCAGACGGCCGCACGGACGTCGTCACCGGCTACTCCGTCGCCACACGGCCCGAGGCCGGCGAGCGGGCGATCTGGTACGGCGGCGGGCACCTGGCCCGCGACCTGACCCTGCCCCGGCTGCGCCAGGCATGGCCGACACCCCCGCGGCGGCGACCGCCGCGGCGGGGGAGTGGACCGCCGCGAAGCGCAACCGCCGGCCGGTCGCGCCCGGCCGCGAGAGCGCCGAGGTCGACCCTCGACTGTGGGAGCTGTACGCGGACCGAGGTAGACGTGCTGCGCGAGCGGCTGCGCAGCGTGCCGATCCACGACCGCGACACCTGGGCCCAGGTCGCACGCGACACCGCCGGCGCTTTCGCCGCCTGGTCGAACCGCGTCGAGGCCGTGCCCGGGCCGCTCGCCGCGACGGCCGACGCGCTGGCGAAGTCGGCCCAGCTGCGCCGCCAGAGCGTGCACCCCAAGGCTTCCGGGAAGGCGTCGGTCGGGGGAGTCGCGATGCTGCTGGCGTCGGCCACCATGGCTGGCCAGGGCGCCATCGCCCAGGCGGCGATGCTGCGCCAGCTCGTCATGCTCGCCCAGGCCGTCTACGCCATGCACCGAGCCTCCGCCGAGCACCATCGGGCGGCCCACATCCGGCACGTCGCCGAGCGACGCCTGCGTGAGGTCGCAGACCGCCTGCCACCCGTACCTGCCGCCCCGGCGCACGACGACAGGGCGGCCGAG